>JBEKVU010000158.1:0-9462 GCA_049513775.1 Candidatus Acidiferrum sp. | reverse complement strand
TCACGTTTTCGGAAGGTTTGGATGTTGAGCCAAATGCCAGGCGGACCGGCGTGCGTAGGTAGTCTTTGACGAGATGCGCGACGCTGGCTTCCATGGTGGCGGAGAAGCACATCGTTTGGCGTTCTTTCGGCAGGATGCTGGCGATGCGCTTGAGGGCAGGGAGAAAACCCATGTCCAACATGCGGTCGGCTTCGTCAAGGACGAGGATGCTGAGCGAGCGGAAATTTATGAGCTTGCGCTCGAGAAAATCCTCGAGGCGACCCGGGGTAGCCACGATGAGACGGGCGCCCTTGCGGATGGCTTGCAGTTGCGCGCCTTCAGAAAGACCGCCAACCACGGCGGCGGCTTGCGTGAGTTGTTTGCCACGCAGCGTGTTGTAGACCTCGACGACCTGTACTGCGAGTTCGCGCGTGGGAACGAGCACCAGGGCGCCGATACCGGGCGTGGTCTGATGGAGAAGCTTTTCCATTACTGGAATCATGAAGGCCAGGGTTTTACCGGTTCCGGTTTGCGCGGTGGCGAGAACATCTTTGCCTTCCAGCGCGACGGGGATCGAGGCGGCCTGCACGGGCGTGGGCGTAACGAACTTCATGGCCGCGAGGCGGTCCTTCATGTACGGGGAAATCGTTGATTCCGAAAAACTTTGCATTTCACAACTTTCTTGCTGGCTTGTGCCGGCGCGCACACGGAGTTCCGAGGGCGCACGGCACGTACTGCCAGGCTCATTTTAGATTACGCGTATGACGTACGGAGAAGACTGCAGGCGGGGATTCTCAGATTACCGCAGGTAACGCACCAGAGGGACCGCACAACACAACCGAAGTGATAAGCGCAAAAAAAGAATAGCACAAGTAACGGCAGAATGCACGAAGAATTCTTGGGTGATGGCAAAGGATCGTATGAACCTTAATGCTCAAGGTGCGGCATCCGAACAGGCGGCCGACGATACGCGGTTGCGCGCAACAGGCGACGGGACTAGGATATTTTTTCGCACAGCGCCACAGCGGCGACATGCGAGGCCAAGGAGGCCCCTTGAGGTTTAGTAATGGATGCCGCCGCGCGTTGCTGATGGTCGCGGTACTGTTTTGTGGGGCAATGAGAACAGTTGCTCAGACCGATACAACACAGGGCGCGAGCCCAAGTATTCCGGGCCAAACGATACCGGGAACGATGGGCGTTAGTCCATTCGCGGGCAGCGTATCGGCGAAACCTGTTCCGGGAGTTCTGCCGCTTTCGCTGCAGGACGCGATCGACCGCGGATTGAAGCAGAATCTTGGGCAGTTGCTTGCGAACGCGGACATTCGTTCGGCGCGCGGTCAACGCTGGGAGCAATTGAGCGCGTTGCTGCCGCATGTCAATGTGGACCCTTATGTGGCGGACTCAAAAATCAATCTCGCGCAGGTGGGCTTCGCCAATATTCCGGGATTTTCGGTTCCAGCGTCGATTGGTCCGTTTTCTTATTTTGACGCGCGCGTCGCGGTGACGCAGCAGATCTTTGATTGGAAGTCGATCAATGCGACGCGAGCAGCGAATCAGAGTGTGAAGTCGGCGGAATATTCTTATAAGGATGCGCGCGACTTGGTGGTGCTGGCGGTCGGGTACACCTATTTGCAAGCGATCGCCGACGCGGCGCGGATCGAAACGGCTGAGGCGCAGGTGAAGACGGCGCAGGCGCTTTACGACCAAGCGCAGGACCAAGTGACGGCCGGAACGTCGCCAGCGATCGATGGACTCAGGGCCAAGGTGGAGCTGCAGACGCGCCAACAGCAATTGATCCAGGCGAAGAATAACTTTGCCATCCAGAAGCTGACCGTCGCGCGGGTGATTGGGCTGGCTCCTGGGCAGGAGTTCGAATTCACGGACAAGTCGCCGTACCAGCCGTTCGATGGGCTCACTGCTGAGGAAGCGCTGAATCGAGCGTATATGGCGCGTTCGGATTATCAGGCCGCGGATCGGGATGTTCGCGCGGCGGAATTTTCGCGCAAAGCCGCGCGCGCCGGCTATCTCCCGTCACTCTCCTTTAATGCGGACTACGGCGAAGGCGGGGGGCACCCTTCCACGGCGACGCAAGTGTTTGATGTGCGCGGAACGTTATCCATTCCCATCTTTCAGGGCGGCAGCGTGCATGGAGACGTCCTGCAGGCGGACGCGCGATTCGAGCAAGCGCGCGAGCGTCGCGACAATCTGCGTGCGCAGATCGACGCGGACGTGCGCGCGGCGCTGTTCAATCTAGAATCCTCTGCGGAACAGGTGAAGGTGGCGCGCAGCAACATCGATCTGGCAGAGGAGACCCTGGTGCAGTCACGGGATCGCTTTCAAGCTGGGGTGACGGACACGGTGGAAGTGGTGCAATCACAAGAACTGGTAGCCAGCGCTCACGAGCAGTACATCTCGAGTCTCTATAGTTTTAATTTTGCAAAGATTTCTTTAGCGCGCGCACTCGGCATGGGCGAGGCGGGCGTAAAAGAGTACTTCAAGGAAAAATAAAGATGGCCGAAGAGAACCCCGCCCGTCTGGCGCCCGGTGCCGCAGAACCAGCGTCTGATATCTCGCCGTTGAGCAGCAAACCGACGCCGCCCGCGTATCGCCGCTCGAAGTCCCGTCGCAACATCATCATTGCGGTGGTGGTGGTCGTGGCGCTGGTGGGCGGCGTAATTTTGTGGCGCTACCTGAGCAGTTATGAATCGACGGACGACGCGCAAGCGGACGTGCATTTGTACCCGGTGAGCGCGCGTATCTCCGGTTACGTGATTAAGGTGAATGTGGACGACAACCAGTGGGTGGAGAAGGGCACGGTACTGGTGGAGATTGATCCGACGGACTACCAGGTGGCGGTCGCGCAGGCCCAGGCGAATCTGGAAAATGCGGAGGCCACGGCGCAGTCGTTGAATATCACCGTGCCCATAACTTCGGTGAATACCACCAGCCAGCTGAGTTCCACGGCGTCGGACATCACCAATGCCGACGCCGGGATCATCGCGGCGCAGCGACAGCTTACTGCGGCGCACGACCAGGTAGAGCAGACTCAGGCTAACGACGTGAAGGCACAGGACGATCTTCACCGTTACAAACTGTTGGTGGACAAGAAGGAAGTGGCGGAGCAGGTGTATGATACAGCGCTCGCGGCGGCGAAATCCAGCACTGCGGCGGTGGCGGCAGCGATTGCCAATGAATCCGCGGCGCAACAATTCGTGGCGCAGGCCCAAAGCCGACTGGTGCAGGCGCAGGCCAATCACAAATACGCGGAGACCGGGCCGCAGCAGGTCTCTTCGAGCCAGGCGCGGGCGCGCGCGGCGATTGCCGATGTACAAGAAAAGAGTGCCTTGCTGCAGCAGGCGCAGCTAAATCTGCAATACACGAAGATTGTCGCGCCGGTTAGCGGAGAGGTGAATAAGACTGTGGTGGTCGGGCTCAACGTGCAAGCGGGCCAACAACTGCTTACGGTCGTGCCGCTCGACGAAGTTTGGGTCACCGCCAATTTCAAAGAAACGCAGCTCAGGCACATGAAGGTTGGGCAGAAAGCGGAGCTGCACATCGATTCCTCGGGCAGGACGCTGAAAGGCCACGTCGACAGCATCGGCGGCGCGACCGGCCCGCTCTTCAGCCTGCTGCCGCCGGAGAATGCCACTGGGAACTACGTGAAGATTGTGCAGCGCATACCGGTGAAGATCGTTCTGGAGGCGGGAGAGAACAAGGGTCGCGATTTGCGGCCTGGCATGAACGTCGTATCGGACGTGTACTTGCAATGAGCAGCGCGGCGCTACCAATCGAACCAGAAGTCTGGAAGCCGAAGTACAACCCGTGGCTGATCGCTGGGGTGGTGGCACTGGCGGCGTTCATGGAGGTGCTGGACACCAGCATCGCGAACGTGGCGCTGCCGTACATCGCGGGCAGCCTGGGTGCGAGCCTCGATCAAAGCACTTGGGTGCTGACCTCGTACCTCGTTTCCAACGCGATCATTCTTCCAATTAGCGGGTGGCTCGCCGGCGCGGTAGGGCGGAAGCGTTTTTTCATGATCTGCCTGACGATATTTACGGCGAGCTCGCTGCTTTGCGGGTTCGCGCCCAGTCTGGGGATGCTGCTGTTCTTCCGGGTGCTGCAGGGCGCCGGAGGCGGCGGATTGCAGCCAATGGCGCAAGCCATCCTTGCGGATACTTTTCCTCCGGAAAAGCGCGGATTGGCATTCGCTTTATATGGCATTACGGCCATCATGGCGCCGACGATCGGACCAACGCTGGGGGGCTGGATCACCTTTAACTATTCGTGGCGATGGATATTCTTTATCAACATACCGGTTGGCGCGATGACGTGGCTCTTGGTGCGGCGGTTCGTCGAAGACCCACCGTATCTGGCCAAAATCAAGGCGGCTGGGATAAAGCTGGACTACATTGGAATTGCGTTGCTCACGCTGGGGATCGGCTCGTTGCAGATTGTGCTGGACAAAGGTCAGGAAGACGACTGGTTTGGCTCGCGCTTCATCACCACGCTGGTGGTGGTGTCCGTCGTCTGCATTATCTCGCTGGTGATCTGGGAATGGTTCCAGAAGGCGCCGATCGTCGATGTGCGGATGTTCAAGAGCTTTAACTTTGCAAGCGCGAATCTGATGATCTTCATGCTGGGAGTGATGCTGTTCAGCAGCCTGGTACTGATGCCGCAGTTTCTGCAAAGCCTGCTTGGATACACGTCACAGGTGGCGGGCCTGGCGGTTTCCGCTGGGGGACTAGTTTTGCTGTTTGAAATGCCGCTCATGGGGCAGCTCACAACCAAGATTCAGGCGCGCTACCTGATCGCCACCGGCTGGCTGTTGCTGTCCATTGCGATGTACTACTCGACGCAGCGCATCGATTTACTGCTTAGTTTCAAAGCCGCGACGCTGCTGCGCATCACGCAAGTGATTGGGTTGGGGTTTTTATTTGTGCCCATCACGTTGGTGGCGTATGTGGGAATTCCCGCGGACAAGAACAATTCCGTAGCGGGCATAGTAAATTTCATGCGCAACATCGGGAGCAGCGTGGGCACCTCGATGGTGACCACCATAATTGCCCGGCGCTCGCAGTTTCATCAGTTCCGGCTGGTGCAATATGCGAGGCCGGACAACCCCAACTTCCAGAACTCGATGGATGGCTTGAAGAGCCTGTTGATCCATTCGGGAGCGAGTGGCAGCGGGCCGGACGCGCAAGCAGGAGCCTTGGCGAGAATTTACGAGGTGGTGCAGGCGCAGGCGGCGACGCTGGCGTACGTAGATTGTTTTATGGTGTTAGCGGTGGCTGGAGGGATAATGTTTTTTCTGGCCTTCACGTTAGGCAAGAATGAGCCAGGTGGTGGGCACGTGATCGCCGAATGAGCGCACAGGCCTTCGCGGACGACGGCGGTTACATGGAACTTGGGGATAGCGATGATCAAACTACTCACAATTGAGCGGGAATATGGCAGCGGCGTCGGCGAAATTGCGCTACTGCTGGCAACGCAACTGGGCTGGAAGCTTTGGGATGAGCTGTTAACCGAGGAGATTGCGCGGCTTGCGGAATGTCCCGCAGCTGTGGTCGCATGCCGGGAAGAGAAGAACGATCCGCTCTACTACCGGCTGTTCAAATCCTTTTTGCGTGGCAGTTATGAAGGCAGCCTGAACGCGCACAAACTGAAGCTGGTAGACACCGAGTGCATTCTGAAGTTTACGCAACAGGTGGTGCTGGAGGCGGCCAAGACGGGAAACTCAGTGATTGTGGGACGCGGTGCGCAGCATTTTCTGAGGAGCCGCACCGACACCTTGCGCATTTTTCTGTATGCTCCGCAAGAGGAAAAAATGCGACGCCTCCTAGCCAAGGGGAAGAGCGAGAGGGATGCCCAGGAACTGGTGGATACGGTTGACCGGGACCGTAAGGACTTCATTCAGAAATATTTCCACGCGGATTGGCCGGATCGAACGGCGTACCACACCATGATCAATACCGCGATCGGGGACCAAGCTGTGGTGCGTATCATTTTGGATTTAATGAAAACCCTCACCTCCGTGGCGGCCTAGAACTGCGCTGGTGTCCCCATTCTGGCCGAGCAACCCGAAGAGCTTCGAGTTTTCCACTGGTCTGAATGGGCCGGCGCACTTTTCCCTTTACATTAATCAGGCTGGGAACGTAAAGTTGGGCCTAGTAATTGGGGGACTTCTGCAGGGCATACCCACCTATGCGTATGTAGTTGCCGGAACGTCAGGGCCGAACGCGACGAGCACGGTCCGCGGCAGGCACCAATGACCGCCATCATTACCGTAGCCAATCAAAAAGGTGGGGTGGGAAAGACCACCACGGCTATTAATTTGTCCGCGGCGCTGGCGAATCGTGGGAAAAAGACGCTGCTGATTGATCTGGACCCGCAGGCGAATTCGACAATTGCGTTCTATCACGCGGGCGAAATTGCCGGGTCCATGTTTGAGGTTTTGAGCGACGCGCGGGTCACCATGGAGAGCGTGGTCAAGCCTACAAAGGACCCGCTATTGTTTCTGGGGCCGGGAAGGCTGGCGCTGGCGAAATTAGAGCAAGTGCTGGCGGGGCAGTTTGACGCGCCTTATCGGCTGAAGGATTCGCTGGCGCCGATCCTAAAGGACTTCGATTACGTGGTGCTGGATACGCCGCCGTCGCTGGGGATTTTAACGGTAAATGCCATGGTGTGCTCGACGCATTTGCTGGTGCCGATTCAGGCGGCGTATTTTGCGATTGAGGGCACAGATGATTTACTGGAGACGTACGAACGGATTCGCGCCCGGCCGAACCCGGGGCTGAAGGTTTTAGGCGTGGTGATCACGCTATTCGACAAGCGCACAAACATTTCCCGCGATACGCACGGGCAGATTCGCAGTGTGTTTGGCGAGGTGCTGTTCAAAACGAAGATTTCGAAGAATGTGCGACTGGAAGAAAGTCCGGCTTACAAAGAAACCATTTTGAGATTTGCGCCGAAGTCTACCGGCGCTGTGGAATACAAGAAATTGGCTTTGGAGGTTATCCAACGTGTCGAAGAGAATGGGGTTGCCCGTCACGCTGAAGATGCGGCATGACGCGCACTACGTCGAATCGCTGACGAGTTACAGCGGGGCGGCGGTGGGGCGAATGATCCCGGTGGATCAGATCCGGCCGAATCCAGATCAACCGCGGAAGGCCCTTGGGGACCTGCGGGAGCTTTCGGACTCGATTCGCGAGAAGGGCGTTCTGGAGCCGCTACTGGTGCGCTTTGTGCCGCGCGAGGATTGCTTCTACATTATTTCCGGAGAGCGGCGTTATCACGCTTCGCGTGCGGCGGGATTGCGCGAGGTGCCGTGCATTGAAAAGACCGCCGACGATGCCGAAACCCTGGAAATCGGGCTGATTGAGAATATTCAACGCAAGGATTTGACGGCGTTTGAAGAAGCCGATGGACTGCATCGGCTAGGCACGCAATTCGAGTACACGCACGAGGACATCGCCAAGAAAATCGGGCGGGCGCGGTCTTCAGTGAGCGAGACGCTGTCGTTGCGGAATATACCTGAGGGCTTGCGAAAAAAATGCATCGAGCACGGCGTGATCTCGAAATCTTTGCTACTGCAGATTGCCCGGCAGCCTACCGAAAAGAAGATGCTGGAAATGTTCCAGCGGATTTCGCAGGGCGGATTGACGCGCGACGAGGCGCGGCGGGAGAGAAGGGAAGAGCAAGCTGGCCCGCAGCGTCCGCAGCCCTTTATTTTCAACTTTGAACCGCAGAACGATGCGTTCAAATTCCGCATCCAGTTCAAGAAGAGCCATGTTTCGCGGGACGAGTTGATACATACCCTGCGGGATATTCTCGCGCAGCTGGAAGGCTCATCGGCGGAAGTAAACGCCGATTCGACGGCCGCGTAAACGCGACAAAGACTGACCGCGGCGTGAATCACAAGATTATTGTGTTGTGAAACAGAAGACTTCTTTCCCGAATGGTTGAGCTCACTCCGCAACAGATGCAGGTTCTTGAGCGATTGTTCGCCTCGGGCTTTCGTCCGATTGCCATTCCCTCATATGAGAGCGCTCTGTGCTTGCGGCGCGGCGAGTGTGCCGTCATGCTGGTACCAGAGGAAAACGGCGTGTTGCGGGTGCTGGCCCCGGCGTCGATCTTGGTCGATGGGCATTTCGGGGTTAGATTAAAACGAAAGTTCGGGGATGTTTTTGTTTGGAAGCAGACGAATCTCCCTGTGACGGCGGAGCGGCTTGCGAATCTAGAGGCTTTTCGCAAAGACCTGACCGAGATACTCTCGTCGCCCGAGACGATTTGACAGGTAAGCAGAGCAGATCAAGAAGAACGCAATATCCGCCTGGTCAGCGAGTGGATTTGCACTTGCGGGGCGAGGACTGCAAAACTAAGTAGCGCATGCCTAGTTATGACATATTGTGTATTGGCGCGGGGCCGACCGGGCTAGCCTGCGCAATTGAGGCGAAGCGTGCGGGCATGCATGCGCTTGTGGTGGATAAAGGAACGGTCTGCAATTCGCTGTATCACTATCCGCTCAACATGACGTTTTTCACCACGCCGGAATTGCTCGAGATCGGCGACTTGCCGATGAGCAGCTACGGGGAGAAGCCCACGCGGGTCGAGGCGCTGAAATATTATCGGAAGACGGCGGAATTTTACGAGCTGGAAATTCGTATGTTCGAGCGCGTCATTGGCGTGAGCGGACATGTGAGTAATTTTGAGGTGGCCACTGTTTCGCCGGAGGGAATCGAGAGCCGGCATCGTGCGAAGCGCATCATCATCGCCACGGGCTATTACGACCTGCCGAATGAAATGCACGTGCCGGGTGAAAATCTGCCGCACGTTGCGCACTATTACACGGATCCATTTGCCTTTTGGCGGCAGGGCGTGGTGGTGATCGGGGGGAAAAATTCGGCAGCCATCGCGGCGCTGGAGCTGTATCGCAATGGCGCGCAGGTTACGCTGGTGCATCGCGGGTCGCGGCTCAGTAACTCGATCAAATACTGGATCAAGCCAGATATCGAGAATCGTTTGAAGGCTGGACAGATTGAGGGGCTGCTTGATACCACGGTCACGGAGATTACATCCGATGCGGTGGTCGTGCGAACAACGGCCGGCGAGCGACGGATTTCCGCCAAGCAGGTATTTGCTCTAACGGGCTATCATCCGGACTATCGGTTCATTGAAAGTCTGGGCGTACACTTGGATCCGGTGACGCGCAAACCTGCTCTCGAGCAGCAGTCGCTGGAGAGCAACATCCCCGGAATCCATCTGGCGGGCGTGGTGATTGGTGGACGGGACACGGGTGAGATTTTCATCGAAAACGGGAGGTTCCACGGCAAGTTGATCATTGATGCGCTGACCGGAAGGGCATCGCCACCCGGAGCAGGGAGCATCGCGGGCGGTTCGCCTGGCTCGGACAACATGAGATCAGGTGATTTGCCCGGAGGATGAGCGTTTGTTAGACTCCTAATCCTATGGCATCGATCATTCGCG
>JBEKVU010000157.1:0-8596 GCA_049513775.1 Candidatus Acidiferrum sp. | reverse complement strand
TTCTTCAAGCGTTCGCCAGTGATGCGCACACCTTTTTGCTTGTACGGATCTGGCGGACGCAGCGAACGCATGTCCGCGGCGACCTGACCGACCTGACCTTTATCCGCGCCGCTGACGACGATGTGCGTCTGCTTCTCGACGAGGACCTGGATGCCTTCGGGAATCGGAAATTCTATGGGGTGGGACTTGCCAAGCGCGAAGGCTACGATTTTGCCTTTGAGTTCCGCGCGGTAGCCGACACCCACGATATCCAGATCCTTCTTAAAGCCGGTGGTGACGCCGGTGACGGCATTGGCGACCAGCGCGCGAGCGAGGCCATGCACGGCGCGGTGATCTTCGGTGGCGCGCTTGGCGGTGAGGATGCCATCTTTCTGCTCAAAGGTGATGCCTTGAGGGATGGCGAAAGACAGCTTGCCCTTAGGACCTTGCACGTCCACTCTGCCGGCCTGCATGGCGAATTTCACGCCTTGCGGGAGAGGAATTGGTTTATTGCCGATACGTGACATTTTCCGTGTTCCTTTTCAAAAAGCTCTTCGTGCTGCAATCTTGCCCAAAACCGCGCAGCATGCTGCGCCACTACAAAACCTAAAGGCGGTTACCAGACTTCGCAGAGCAGTTCGCCCCCGAGATTGGCTTTGCGCGCGGAACGGCCGCTCATCAAGCCTTTCGGCGTGGTGAGAATGCTGATGCCGAGGCCGCCGACGACCGGGCGAATTTCCGTGGCGCCAATATAGCGGCGCGCGCCGGGACGCGAAATGCGCTTCACGCCGGTGATGACGCTGCGGCGATCCGGAGTGTATTTGAGAAATACGCGCAGTTGCTTGCGGGTCTTGTTCTCGTCCACCATTTTGTAGGTGGAGATGTAGCCTTCATCTTTGAGGATGCGGGCGATCTCCGTCTTCAGCTTGGAGAGCGGGACGTCGACGCGCTGATGCTTGGCAGCCGCGGCGTTGCGGATGCGCGTGAGAAAATCGGCTATGGGATCAGTTTGCATAGGTCGCTTACCAGCTCGCTTTCGTTACGCCGGGAATTTCGCCTTTAAGGGCCATTCCACGGAAACAAATTCTGCACATTTTGAATTTACGAATGTAGGCGCGCGCGCGGCCACAAACCAGGCAGCGATTGCGCACGCGAACCTTAAATTTCGGTTTTTTCCGCGACTTGGCGATTTTTGCGGTACGGGCCATTTATTGCGCTCCTCCTGGAACACGCAGAGGGAAACCGAGACTCTTGAGCAGCTCGCGGCCTTCCTCGTCGTTTCGTGCGGTGGTGGTCAGCGTGATGTTCATGCCTTTAATTTTGTCCACGCGGGTGTAATCGATCTCTGGAAACACCAGCTGGTCCTTGAGGCCCAGCGTGTAGTTGCCGCGGCCGTCAAAGGCGTTTGATGGCAAGCCGCGAAAATCGCGCACGCGCGGCAGCACCACGTTGCAGAGCCGGTCGAGAAATTCGTACATCTTGTCGCCACGCAGCGTGACCGCGCAGCCGATGGGCATGCCTTTGCGAATTTTGAAGTTCGCAATGGACTTCTTGGCCTTGGTGATCATGGCTTTCTGGCCGGTGATCTGCCCAAGCTCGACGGCTGCGGTGTCCAGCAGCTTGGCGTTCTGGCTGGCTTCGCCGAGGCCGATGTTCACGGTTATCTTGGAGATTTTGGGCACGGCCATCATGTTGTCCCACTTGAAATGCTTCATCAGCGCGGGAACCGTGTCCTTGCGATATTTTTCCTGCAATCGACTCTTCATTGCCTTCCTCTATTTCGTTTCCTAAATTCGTCTACCGCCCAACCTGTAAAACTACTCGCCCGTTCTTACTTGTCGAGCGTTTCATTGCAGCGCTTGCAGCTGCGAACCTTCTCGCCATCCGGCAGAATCGTGTGGCCGATGCGGGTGTGCTTGCCGCAACTGGGGCAGACGATCATGACGTTGGAAACGTTCATGCCGGCTTCTTTTTCAACGATGCCGCCCTTGATATTTTTCGCCGGGTTCGGACGGGTGTGGCGCTTGATGATGTTGGTGTGCTCGACGACCACGCGATTCTTGCGCGCGTCGATGGACAACACGCGTCCGCTCTTGCCGCGATCGCGCCCAGCCATAACCTTTACCGTGTCGCCTTTGCGCACGCCGATAATGTTGCGTGCGGTGCGTTGATGCCTATCGCCGATTGCCATGGCTTACCAGACCTCCGGAGCGAGCGAGACGATTTTGGTGAATTTCTTCTCGCGCAACTCGCGCGCCACCGGGCCGAAAACGCGCGTCCCGACGGGCTCGTTAGCATCGTTAATCAAAACTGCCGCGTTGTCGTCAAAGCGAATGTACGTGCCATCCTTGCGGCGACGCTCTTTGCGCATGCGCACGACCACGGCTTTTACCACCGTGCCCTGCTTGACCTGGCTTTCCGGCGTGGCTTCTTTTACCGAAGCCGTAATCACATCGCCGAGGCCGGCTTGCAGCCCAACGTCACCGCCCACAGGCAAAATGCACATCAGCTTGCGGGCTCCGGAATTGTCGGCTACCGTCAGCCAAGTTCGCATCTGAATCATTGTTCGATACCCCGATTATTCCGCCGACGCGTTTCGCGTCAGCACTTCTGCCAGCCGCCAGCGCTTCAGGCGGGATAGCGGCCGCGAGGACACGATACGTACGGTGTCGCCCTGCTTGGCCTTGCGCTCTTCATCGTGCGCGTAAAATTTCTTAGAGATACGCACCACACGGCGATATTTGGGGTGCTGCACCAGGCGCTGCACTTCGACCACGATGGTCTTCTCCATCTTGGCGCTGGTAACTTTGCCGATCAACGCGGTGCGTTCGCCGCGTTTCGGTGTTTCGTGCGTGGCGGATTCCGCCGCCGGAGCTTTTACTGGTTCAGGTGTCATTACGCTTTCCCTTTACTGTGCGACCGCAATTTCGTGGACGCTGATTTCTCGGCGGCGTGAGCGGCATGCGAGCCGGCAACAGCACGCGCACGCGCGGAGGTCTTCTCGGCGCGCGGCGCAGCTGCCAATTCCTGGGCGCGGATTAATGTTTTCACGCGAGCGAGGTCTTTTTTCGAGTCGCGCAAACGCTTCAGCGCTTCGGCTTGCCCGGTGGTCAACTGAAAACGCAGCCGGAAGATCTGTTCGGAAAGCTCTTTTTGCTGTGCGTGCAGCTCGTCGTTGCTGGCTTCACGAATTTTGTCGATACGCTTGGTCGTCGCCATAGTTAGAAGCTCCCCGCGCGGGTAACGAATTTCGTGGGAATGGGCAGCTTGTGGCCTGCCAGCGTCATGGCTTCCTTCGCCGTGGCTTCATCCACGCCCGCCATTTCAAACATGATGCGTCCCGGCTTGACCACACTGACCCAGCGCTCTGGAGCGCCTTTGCCTTTACCCATGCGGGTTTCCGCCGGCTTTTTGGTGAATGGCTTGTCTGGAAAAATTCTGATCCACAGTTTGCCGCCGCGCTTGATGGAGCGCGAAATAGCCACGCGGCACGCTTCGATTTGCCGGTCGGTGATCCAGGCGTTTTCCATAGCCTTTAATCCGTACTCACCGAACGCCAGATCGCCGCCGCGCCAGGCTTTGCCGTTGCGCCGGCCGCGCATCTGTTTCCGGTACTTCACTTTCTTGGGCATCAACATCGCGATAGTCTCTTTTCCTAATCTTTCCCAAACTGCCGCACTGCAAACTCTATTAGGCTGCTACGACTGCGGTCTCTTTTTCTTTCTGAATCTTCGAGGCACGCTTCGGAACGTTTTCGCCCTGATAGACCCAGCACTTCACACCGATCACCCCGTAGGTGGTGTTGGCTTCGGCAGTGCCAAAATCGATGTCCGCGCGGAGGGTTTGCAGAGGCAAACGGCCCTGCAGATACCATTCTTTGCGGGCGATTTCCGCGCCATTCAAGCGGCCGGCCACGCGAACCTTGATTCCTTTGCAGCCGAAACGCAGCGCCGAATCTACCGCTTTGCGCATGGCCCGGCGGAAGGCGACGCGCTTTTCAAGCTGCAGAGCGATCGATTCTGCAACGAGCGTGGCGTCGAGTTCCGGGCGGTGCACTTCTTGAATATCGATGTGCACTTCGCGCTTGGTGCGTTTTTGCACGTCTTGCTTCAGCTTATCGATTTCCGCGCCTTTGCGCCCGATGATGATGCCCGGGCGCGCGGTGTAAATGCGCACCACGAGCTTGTTGGCCGCGCGCTCGATGTCAATCGAGCTGATGCCCGCGCTCTTGAGCTTTTCTTTCAGCTCCTTGCGCAGCTTGACGTCTTCGTGAAGCAAGTCGGCATAGTCGCGATCGGCGTACCAGCGCGACTTCCACGGCTTGTTGTAGCCGAGGCGAAATCCGTACGGGTGTGTTTTCTGTCCCATCGTGATCCTCTTGAGTTACTTCTTTCTCTTTTTTCCGGGGGCTTGTTTCCCGGTCAATGCTTTGCGAACCCGGCGCGCCGTACCGCGCACGCCCTTTTGCGATTCCGCTTCCGCGATGTTGGCGGCGTGGCGCTCGGCGGCGGCCACGTGATGCTCCTGCACGGTAATCCACAGGTGCGCGGTGCGCTTCTGGTAACGAAACGCGCGGCCCATGGGCGCCGGACGAATACGCTTCCAGCGCGGTCCTTCGTTGACGAAACATTGCGAAACAAAGAGTTCGTCCACATCGAGCGGCGCGCCGGCATCATCGGCCTTGCGCTCGGCATTGGCGATGGCGCTGTGCAGCAATTTCTCAATGGGACCCGAAGCGCGCTTGTTGGTGAAGCGCAGCGTCTGAATGGCGTCGTTCACCTTCTGTCCGCGAATCAAATCGATCACCAGGCGCGCCTTTTGCGGCGACATGCGAACATGCCGCGCGCCGGCTTGCGCTTCGATCAACGGTAATGCTTGTGTTTGTGCGTCAGCCATAAATTATGCCTTGGGCGCCCCTGCCGCTGGCGCCGCGCCTCCTGCCGGAGCCGCGCCCGCCGTGCGTTCGAGCGCCGCTTTCACGGCGTGTCCTTTAAATGTGCGTGTCGGCGCAAATTCGCCGAGCTTGTGTCCCACCATCTGCTCGGTGACGTACACGGGGATAAATTTCCGCCCGTTGTGCACCGCAATGGTGTGGCCGATAAATTCCGGCACGATGGTCGAACGGCGCGACCAGGTCTTGACCACTTTCTTTTCGCTGCGCGTGTTCAAACCTTCCATTTTTTCGCGCAGATGCCCGTCTACGAACGGGCCCTTTTTCAGTGAGCGTGCCATCGATCCTTTACTCCTCCACTCGCCGCAAGCGGGACCATTGGGCCCGCCGCATCTTCTTAAATCCGCGCACTGGACCAGGCACGCGATGCGACCTGGGACAGAACGGGCAAACAAAACGCGTGCCCGGCGAATTCTGAATCTGTTCCACAATCACCGACCAGCCCGGCTTGCACAGCTTGTACAGCACCGGAACCGGCGGCGCGACCACTACTTTCACTGGCCGCAAAAGCTTGGCTGCAACCTTGGCCGGCGGTTTGGCCGCCGCCGTCTTATTGGCGGGGCGAACCGCGGCGCGCTTGGACAACGTTTTCGTCACATGTTTGACGGAACGTTTCGCCGCGCGCTTGGCCGCCACCTTCCTGCTGCTGCGCCGTGCTGCGGACGTTCGTGCTGCCCGCCTGTTGCTTCGTGTCGCTCGCATCGCTTCAGCTCTCAGCTTGCGGCTTTGCGTTGCACCGCACGCTTCTCGCGTCTGCTACTCGTCTCTTGCCACTTCCAAGACTTGCGAGCTTCCGCCAATCTTGGTCCCCCAAAAAACGTCGTTTACTTACGGCGCTGCACAATCGCTTTGTCGGTGCGCTTGTTGTGCCGCGTCTTCTTGCCCAGCGTCGGGAAAGCCCAAGGCGTTTGCGGATGGTTGCCCTTGACTTTGCCTTCACCGCCGCCGTGCGGATGGTCGACCGGGTTCATGGCCACGCCGCGTACCGTCGGCTTGATACCGCGCCAGCGGGTACGGCCGGCTTTACCAAAGTTTTCATTCTCGTGGTCCAGATTGCCGACTTGTCCGACGGTGGCCATGCAGTCCACGGAGAATTTTCTGACTTCGCCAGAAGGCAGCTTGATCAGCGCGAGGTCGCCCTCTTTGCTGAGCAATTGTGCGGAAGCGCCCGCCGAGCGTACGACTTGTCCGCCGCGCCCCGGATACAGCTCAAGGTTGTGCACCTGCGTGCCGGGAGGAATGTGCCGGAACTTCAGCGCATTGCCGGGAAGAATGTCCGCGCCTTCGCCGGTCGAAATCGTGGCGCCAACTTCAAGTCCCACAGGATGCAGGATGTAGCGCTTGTCGCCATCGGCATAGTGCAGCAGCGCGAGATTGGCGCTGCGGTTCGGGTCGTACTCGATGGCCGCGACCGTGGCGGGCACGCCCACCTTGTCGCGACGGAAATCGACTTTGCGATACTGCTTCTTGTGGCCGCCGCCGCGGTGCCAGACGACGATTTCGCCTTGATTGTTGCGGCCGCCACTGCGCTTTTTCGGCTCCAGCAGGGCTTTTTCTGGCACCTGCTTGGTGATGTGGCTCTTGTCCAGGACGGTCATAAACCGCCGAGACGCTGTATAAGGATTAAAGCTCTTCAGTCCCATCGCTGCCTCGTACCTTCTTTACCGCCGTATCGTCAAAAAGTTCTACTACCGCTGGCCCGTTCGCTGTTTATAGATTTTCCGCGTACTCAATCATTTTCGAATCGGCGGAGAGCTTCACATACGCCTTTTTCCAGTCGCGGCGAAAGCCTTCGTCTTGTCCACGGCGGCGCATTTTTCCAACAAAGTGCGCCGTGCGCACGGCGACGACTTTCACGCTGAAAATCTGCTGCACCGCTTCCTTGATTTGCGTTTTCGTGGCGCGCGAGGAAACCTCGAACACCACGGTGTGCTGCAGCTCCTTTACGCCCAAACCTTTTTCCGTGATGATCGGGCGCCGGATAATTTGATAGTGGGGTGTCGACATCGCTTATTCCTTCCCCTTCTTGGCCGCAGGCTTTGCAGCTTTCTTGGCTGCTGGTTTTGCGGCAGCCTTGGCGGGCGGCGCTTTTTTCTCTGCTTTTAGTGCTGGAGCCGCGGCAATGGTTGCAACGTCCGGAACTTCAATGGGCTTCTTCTCCGGGTCGAGGGAATGGCTCAGCCGCGCTACCGCGTCTTTTGAGAGCACCACCAGGTCGTGGCGGAGCACATCGTAAGCGTGCAAACCGCTGGGCGCCGAGAGCAGCACGCCTTCAAGGTTGCGGCTGGCGAGTTCGAGGTTGCGATTTTCGCCGTGGGTCACGAGCAAAGCCGTCTTGTGCCCGTTCAATTTCCCGAGAGCCAGACGCAGATTCTTGCTCTTGTGCGTCTCAAGCGACCAGGCGTCAATCACCGCGAGCTTGGCGTCGGCAACTTTCGACGAGAGCGCCGAGCGCAATGCCCCGAGCAACATCTTCTTCGGCAACGCGTAGCTGTAATCGCGAGGCTTGGGTCCATGGACCGTGCCGCCATGGCGCCAGAGCGGCGAACGGATCGAGCCGACACGCGCGCGGCCCGTGCCCTTCTGCTTCCAGAGCTTGCGGCCCGCGCCGCTGACTTCGCTCTTGTCCTTGGTCTTGTGCGTGCCCGAGCGAGTTTCGCGGCGATACCAGCGCGAAGCTTCATGCAGCAGGTGAGCATTCACCTTCACGCCGAAGACCGCGTCCGCCAGCTCGACGGAGCCGACTTTCTTGCCTTCCAGATTTAAGACATCCACGACCGGCATAATTTCTCGTCCTTCTTCAAAAAAACTTTGCTTCTAATCTCTTCAACCAAGACTCTTGAAAACTTTCCCAACAAAACTATTTATTGACGCGCGCCTTGCGAATGAAAATGTACGTTCCACGCGGACCCGGCACCGAGCCGCGTACCAGCAACAAGTTCTCGTCGTTGTCGACCTTGATGACTTTCAAATTCTTGGCCGTAACGCGTTGATTGCCCATGTGCCCCGGAAAATGCTGGTTCTTCCACACACGCGAGGGAAACGAAGATCCGCCAATGCCGCCTGGCGCGCGGTGAAACATCGAACCGTGCGTGGCATCGCCGCCGGCGTAGTGCCAGCGCTTGACGCCGCCGGCAAAACCTTTGCCTTTGCTCACGCCGCTTACGTCGACGAGTTCGCCGGCTGCGAAATTTTCTACCAGCACGCGATCGCCGACTTTCGTTTCGTCTTTCGACTCTTCAATGCGCACTTCTTGCAGCACTTTCATCGGAGCCACATTGGCTTTTTTAAAGTGCCCGGTCATGGCTTTATTGACGCGCTGCGGCTTGACGAATTCGACCAAGCCGAGTTGCGCGGCTTCATAGCCGTCTTTTTCCTTGGTTCGGCGTTGCACGACCACGCACGGACCAGCTTGCAGCACCGTGCAGCCCACCGCCGAGCCATCGTCGGTGAAGATTTGCGTCATGCCCAGCTTGATTCCGATAATCCCGTTGACTGCCATCTCTTTGTCCCTCGTCTGCAGCGTGCCCATTTTGAAAATCCCCTGAGGGTATTGGCTGCGTACTGCTCTCGTTGTGTTCCGGTACTCCCTTACGTCCTTGACTTCCTTACTTTCCGCCGTGGCCGAAGGCTTTAATTTCTACGTCCACTCCGGGCGGAAGATCG
>JBEKVU010000156.1:0-8599 GCA_049513775.1 Candidatus Acidiferrum sp. | reverse complement strand
GAAAATGACCAGCATGGCCAGCGGCAATACTACAAACATTAAAACTGCCACGCCCCACGTCAGCGCCAGCCGCGGCAGCGTCTCTTCTTGATGCTTCCGGACCCACTCGTCCGGTATTTTGATGTACGTTCGGTAGCGCGTTACTTCGTCGCCGAGTACATGCACTTCGACTTGCGCGAATGCTTCTTGCGCGGGATCGCCCGTGCCGGAGGCCGGGGGATTCAGCGCCTGCACTTGCTTCCAGGTCAGCGTGTGATCGACGCGGTGCGGCAACCTTTCCGAATCGTCGCCCACCAGTTTCCATTGCTGCAGGTCCAGATGTTTTTCATCGCGCAAAAACTTCTCGCCCAGCGCGATCGCCGCATCCTTATCGAGCTGCGCACCCTGCGCATCTTCCGGCACCACGTGCCACACGGAATGCAGCCCGCCATCCGGCTTCACGATGACGGCATATTCTTCCTTCTGGCTGTCGCGGAAATAGCGCACCCGCCACAGCGCGCCCGGCACTTGCGTGGCATAAATCGCGTTCAGCTGCGGCACACCAATGCGTTCACGCAGAAATTCGTTGGCCAGCGGATCCGTGGCGTCCACTAGCACGACCGAGTGGCGATAGGGAGCCGGATCAACACCGCGTTGCCGCAACACAGCGTCCGCGCGTGCTTTTGCCGTCCGTGCGTTCGTTGAAAGCGTTAAGTAATCTCCAATCGCGGCTGGCTTCAGCCGCCACACCGCCAGCGCTCCGCAAATCGTCAGCAGCCCGAGCAACCCGAGCATTGCCGGTGCGAGAACCGTATAGCGTCGCGATCCCGCGCTGGCCGTAGTTTCACTCGGCGGAATCCGCATGCTCACATCGGGCGCGGGCTCCGCTCCATTCAGCAAATCCTCATCCGCCTCAAACGCCCCGCGTTGCACATACGAAATCGCCGAAAAGAGCAGCGGAGCCAGCGCTGCCGCCCCCACCACAATTCCCGAAATCTTGAAATACCAGTTGTGCGAACGAATCAGCAGTAGCCCTACCTGCGATGCATCAAACGTGTAGTGCCAGATGAGCGTGGCTAAAATTCCCCAGCGCAAGAAAACGATGCCGGTGATAATCCCGAGCGAACCCACTTCGAGCCCGCGGATATAGGGTGGCTCCTGCGGATAGTTGGTATGCAAAAAGCTCCAGCAAAACGCCGGAATAATCACCGCCAGCCAGCGCGATCCGGTAAGCCGCTCGATAAAGGGAATCGCGAATAACCGGAACGTAAACTCTTCGTTGGTCGACGCGAGCAGCCCGATGGCCACCCCGGAAATCCATGGAAACAGCGTGCTCACCGAATTTTCGTAGTTAATGTCTTGCGGCGCCCACACGCCAAATTTGCGCCCCACCAAATAAAACACCACCACGAAGCCGAGCGATGCCGCCGTCAAGCTGAGACCCACCACCGAGGAACAAAAAAATTCTTTGGACCGCAACCCGCGCAGCGTCAAGGCTTTGTTCAGTCGCAAGCGGGCCGGCTGCGTCACGCGATACAGTGCGTCGCCCGCGGGCAGCACCAGCGTCACAAAAATCGCGGAGCCAATGCCAAACAGCAACGCCCCCGCCAACTGCTTAAATATGAAAGTCGCGTAAGAACTGTTCGTATCGTATTGCGCGCGCGCTTCCGGCCACGCATTCAGCTGCATGCAAAAAAGCAGCGCGGTTACCGCTACTCCGGTCTTGATGGCCGCGCCCCATTGCGCCGCGCCGCGCCGCGTCAGCGCAAAGCCCAGCCACAATGCCGAAGCCAGAATGGCGATGTACGGGACAATCGCAACGAAGGTCAGAAAATCGTTGTGCGCCCGCAGTTGCGCGTAGCTGCGTTGCCAATCCTCCGGCACTTTCAAATACTCTTGACTGCCCCCGATTTCGTCGCCCTGCAGCCCCACTTCCAGCCGATACGGCGCATCCTTTGCGCGAAAGCCCCGCTTCTCCCACGTGAACGACCAGTCCCGCCGGTTGGTCCGTTGCGTCGAACTCGTTTCGCCGGCCAGCAAGTCCCATTCCGCAAAATCAGTTCCCAGCTTGCGGCTCGCAAATTCCGTCGCTTTCGCGAGCGCCGCCCGTTCGTTGAGCGAAGCCCCAGCGCGGCTCTCTTGCACCTGATGCTTGTAGCCCACAATCTGTCCCGAGGGGCTCACGCGCACCAAAAACTCTTCTTCTTGTTGCGGCTTAAAAAAACGCACCTTCCAATACCAAATATGCAACTCCGAAGAAAGCAGTCGGTTGGTCTGTTGCAGACCGATTTCGCGCTCCAGGTACGTCTTGGCGTTTTCATTCACATCAAAAATAATCGCCGACTGGTACCCGTTTACGTTTTCCCCCATCTCCGCAGCAAATTGCTGCGCCCGCTGCAGGGCCTCCTCGCGCGACACCTGCAAATTGACAGAAGCCTCCGGAAACGCCCGGAAGTAGTATCGGTAACCCACGAGCGCGCCGATCACGCCCGCCAGCACCCACAACAGCAGCGCCCGTTTATCCCTGCCGGTCAATCGCTCGCCAGACACTCGGCCTCCGCAATGTGAATCTCCATTCTAATCATACGCATACAAGAGGTCTGAAGTATCACTCGGTCGCCGCTTATCGGGGCGCAGCATGCGGCGCCCGAGCTTCCCCCCGGGGCCTTGGCCGATTGCTCACGCCGCAAGTGGTATAAATGAATGATCCATCTGCACATGACCGCAACCGCCAAAGCCTCATCGACCGACCCCGCCACCAAACCCCCGCTGCATTTCGACACCCCAGTGCAAATGATCAAGGGCGTCGGCCCGCAACGCGCTGAACTCCTAGCCGAGCGCGGCGTCCACACTCTCGGCGATCTCCTGAATTATCTGCCCTTCCGCTACGAAGACCGCATCCGCTTCTCCACAATCAAGGAACTCGTCCCCGGCAACGTTTACACGCTCCGCGTAAAGGTCCTCAGCGGCCAAGCCGTTCGCGGCATGCGCGGCCGCGACGCCATCTACCACCTCCTTGTGCAAGACCCCACCGGCTCGCTCCCCTGTAAATTTTTTCACGGCCAGTATCTCGAAAATCGCCTGAAGACCGGCCAATCGCTCATCCTTCACGGCAAAGTCGAAATTGACAAGCTCCGCCCCGCGCGCCGCGAGATGGTCAATCCGCAAATGGAAATCCTCGGCGATCAGGAGCTGGATTCCACTGAAACCGGCCGCATCGTCCCCATTTACGAAGCCATCGGCACGCTTGGCTCCCGGGCCATTCGCCGCGCCATGTACGCCGCGGTGCAATCCATCCCGCCCGATTTGCCGGATATCCTCCCCGCGGCCCTGCGCGCGAACCTTTCCCTGCCCACCCGCCGCGACGCGTTGATCCAAACGCATTTCCCCGCGGCGAGCGAGCCTGTCGAACTCCTGAATATTTTCCGCTCCCCGGCCCAGCAGCGCTTGATCTTCGAAGAATTCTTTCGCTATCAACTCAGCATCGCAATCGACCGCCAAATCACCCGCCGCGAAAATGCCATTCCTTTCCGTCTCCGGGAAGAGGGAATCCGCGCCGCGCTAAAACGCATCCTCCTTTTTAAGCCGACCAACGCGCAAAAACGCGCGCTGGCGGAAATCGCCGCCGACCTCGAAAAGCCCTATCCCATGAACCGCCTGCTGCAAGGCGACGTCGGCAGCGGCAAAACCATCGTCGCGCTGCAAGCCGCGGTCATCGCCATCGAAAACCAGACGCAAGCCGCGTTGATGGCGCCCACAGAAATTCTCGCCGTCCAACACTATCTGGGCGCGCGCCGCATCCTCGAACCCGCCGGCTACCGCGTCGAACTATTAATCAGCGGCATGAAATTCTCGGAAAAATCCGCCGCCCTCGAACGCCTCCGCACCGGCGAATCTCACTTAGCCGTCGGCACCCACGCGCTCATCGAAGACAACGTGCAGTTCGCCAAGCTCGCCTTCGTCGCCATCGACGAGCAACATCGCTTCGGCGTCCTCCAGCGCAAACGCCTGATGGACAAAGCCGCCGCGCACGGTCACGCTCCGCACGTCTTAGTGCTCACCGCCACGCCCATTCCGCGCACCCTGAGCCTCACGCTCTACGGAGATTTAGACGTGAGCATCCTTGACGAACTCCCGCCCGGCCGCACCCCTATCACCACCCGTCTGACCACCGAGCAGCATCTTCCCGGCGTCTGGGAATCGATCCGCCGTGAAGTCGCCGCCGGCCAGCAGGCCTACATCGTCTATCCGGTAATTGAAGAATCGAAACTCGAACTAAAAGCCGCCATCGACGAATTCGCCCGCCTCCGCAAAGACATCTTCCCCAAATTTCGCCTGGGCCTTCTCCATGGCCGTCTGAGCAGCGAAGAAAAAGAATCTGTCATGCAAGACTTCCGCAAAAACGAAATCAATATTTTGGTCGCCACCACCGTCGTCGAAGTCGGCGTCGACGTTCCCAATGCCACCGCCATGATCATCGAACACGCCGAACGTTTCGGCCTCAGCCAGCTTCACCAGCTCCGCGGACGCATCGGTCGCGGAGCAAAAAAGTCGCACTGCATCCTGGTAGCCCCAGCGCACATGAGCGAAATCGCCAAAGCCCGCCTCGACACCATGGTCCGCACCACCAACGGTTTTGAAATCGCCGAAACCGACCTGCTCCTCCGCGGCCCCGGCGATTTCTTCGGCACCCGTCAATCTGGCGACATGGGCTTCCACGTAGCCAACCCGCTCCGCGACAAAGAACTGCTCGAATCCGCCCGTCGCGAAGCCTTCGCCCTAAGCGAAGATCCAGCGCAAAAACCCGCACTGAATCTGATTCTCCGCACCCTGCCCGCAGAATGGCAACGCCGTTACAACCTCGCCAGAATCGGATAGGCTCATGCCCGCACTGTTCTCAACTTTCATGAGCGCGGGAAGTTTTCTAGATGCACCGGTCTTCCGCTACGCCCGCATGAGTTGGTTGATCGCTATTTTTGTATTTGGGCCAAAGACGATCTATTCCCCGTTTCGCGAAGAGCATTTCCGTTTTCGTGGCGGCGAACCGATGCCAACCCGGTGGGGACGTATCTGGTCGCTTTTCGCGGGCCTTCTTATGTTGTCGATTGCCGTTTACTTTTGGAATCGCTAACTATGCGCGTAATTGCCGGCACCTACCGCTCCCGCCAACTGAAATCTCTAGACACCCCGAACCTCCGCCCCACCAGCGACCGCCTCCGCGAAACTCTCTTCAATGTCCTAAGCCCAAGAATCCGAGGAGCACATTTCCTCGATCTCTTTGCCGGCACCGGCGCCATCGGCATCGAAGCCCTAAGCCGCGGCGCCCAAGACGTGCTCTTCGTAGAAAATCACCCGCCAGCCGCAAAACTAATCCGCGAAAATCTAACCTCCCTAAAAATCCTCAACGGCGCCACCGTCCTCTCCATGGACGCCCACCGCGCCCTCGAAAAACTCCAAAAACACCAGCTCCAACAATCCTCATCCTTCGCCTACGATTTCATCTTTCTCGATCCACCCTACGCCGCCGCCGATGAATACCTCCGCATCATGAATTTCCTAAGCGCCGCACCGTTTGTCTCAGCTAGCACTGTTGTCATCGCCGAGCACACCCGCAAATTCGAGCTCCCCGAAGAATTTCCACCGGTTGAGCGTGTCCGCGTGCTCAAACAGGGGGACGCCGTCCTAAGCTTCTACCGCCAACGCCCGCCCTCCGCGGAGGTGCCCGGAATCCCGCGCCCGCCTGTGTAGCGGCCACCTTCTGGCGCGGGCGCCTTTCGCCTCGGCCCCAGCTTGCCCGGACGTACGCTTCAAAATGTGTTGATCACGTGCGAGAGGAAAAACCACCAACCCGCGAAGCTAAAGCCCCGCACTACAACTTCGCGTACTCCGCCTTCGCCGCGGTCATCAGGGGAATCGCTGCATCCGCATCTTTCCACTGCGCAAAAAAATCCTGATACGCGGTTCGCGCTTTCCCTGCGTCCCCTTGCAGCGCATAGGCCCGCCCCAACCCCAACTCCGCCAGCGAAATCATTTCGCTGCACGAATACAAACTCCGGTGATCCAGAATCTTCTGAAACTCCACCGCCGCATTCTTGCCATCCCGCATCTGCAGATAAATCTGGCCGCGCGTGTAAACCGGAAAAAACGCCGCGGTATAAAACGCGAACCCCAGCTCATATTTTCGTGCCGGCTCCAGCACGGCAATCGCCTCCGGGTATTTCTTCTGGTGCGCGAGCACCAACGGTTCTGCGCTCGGTCCGCTCAAATATTTGATGTTGGTATCCGACGGAAAATCGCGGTGCACCTCATCGATTAATTTCTGCGCCTGCCCCAAATCCCCGGAATCGGCAAACGCCTCGGCCGCGCAGGCTTTCCTAAATCGCTCTCCGGGCAGCCGCAACGTCTCTGCCGCTTTCTGCTTCTCGCTCTCCGGATACCCCATCTCGCCCTCATGCAGCGCCTCGGAGCACATCACCCACGAAGCGATCTCAGCGATTCCGACGCGTTTCCCGGCTTCGGCGGCCTGTTGGTTATATTCGCTCGCCAGTTTCCGATGCCCCTTGTCGGCCGCATCATCTGAAAGGAAGCGCAGGACCCACGGCTCGCCATCCTTGCCCACGCTCCAGGCTTTCTCCTTTTGTATCGTCGCGTTATCGTTCTGCAGAACTGCAATTTGCAGTAGGGTGAAATGCAGCCCGTCCGAATCCCGCTGTTTCGCTTGCGCGGTTTGTACCAGCGCCTTAGCTTCGTCGATCCGGTTGCTGAAAAGATACGCGTTCGCGCCATGCGTGTATCCATACGCATCGCTCGGATCGGTTTGCAGATCGAGCGTGGCGTTCTCGAGCGCCTTATCGAAGTTCCCCATAATGTCGTAATGCAGCGCCAGATTGGCCATCGGCCGGATATCGCGCGGATATGTCTGCCGCCACTTTTCGTAAAGCTCCACCGCTTTTTCCTCATCGCCGGTCACGGAGTCGTAGTAGTGACCCTCGATGTACAGTTTTTCCCGCTCGCTGGCCCGGTCGCGCAGCTCATACGACTTTCTTAGGTAGTCGGTCCCTTCCTTGGCGCCACCGAGGTTGGTGGTGCAGATGCCCAGGACCGCATAGGCGGTCGCGAAATTCGGATCGAGCTCCACCGCGCGCTTTAGATGCGGAATAGCTTTCCCATCCTCCAGGCGATTGTGCAGCGCCTCTCCTGCGCTGAACTCTTTCAGCGCCTCCAGCGAAGAAGTGGTGGCCTGCTCGAGCGGCGTAGCAAATTGCTGCACGCTGGCCAGCGACTCTCCCAATTTTTTCCGCAAATCCGTTGCCGCCGAGTCCAGCGTTCTCAGCACCGCTTCCTTGTTCACCGCTTCCGCCTGCTGCGTCGCCAGCGAATCCCCGGTCTGGGCGTTAAGCGCGTCCAGCGCAATTACATAGTGGCTTCCCAACGGAGTGATCGAGCCAGTGATAATTGCCTTGGCGTTTTCCCGCAGCGAAATCTCTTTCGCCAGATCCTTGGTGATGCGCTCGTCCGGTTTGCGCCCCATGAATTGCAGCGCCGTTTGGATTCGCGATTCCGGCAGCAGATTTAGATACGGTGATTGTCCCAGCTGCACCGCGAGCGCCTGCTTCAGCGTCCCGTCAAACACCGGATCGCCCGTGGTGTTCACAAAATCCGTCAGCACCACCGTGTCTTTGTCCGTCAGCGCCCGCGCATGCCGCCCAGAAAAGAAAAACACTCCGATGGCAATCGCCGCAATCGCCAGCATCCCGCCGGCCCAGGGAATCCACTTCCGCGTCCCGCTCGCTAGCGAGGGAACGCCTGCCGTAGGTGTCGCGACCGAGGATTCTGACGCCACGCCCGCAGACGCAGCGGCTCGAGAACCTGCCAGAGCCGGAGCCGCTCCGGAAGCCAGGATCGCCGCCGGCCCCGATCCGGAGGGCGTCGCCACCTGCGCCGCTTCCGTCGGCAACGCTCCTGTAAACGCGCTCGGATTCGATCCCGACTCCACCTCGCGCTTTAGCCGCAGCAAATCCGTGCGCATCTCTGCGGCGGATTGATAACGTAGATTGCGATCTTTATCGAGCGCCTTCTGCAAAATCGCTTCGAATTTTTCAGGTAATTCCGGATTTAATCGCACCGGCGAAGTCGGTGCCCGGTTCATAATCGCTTCAAAAATCACCGCGGCCGTTTCCCCGCGAAACGGCAGCTGCCCCGTTCCCATCTCGTACAGCACCACGCCGAACGAAAATAAATCCGTTCGCGGATCAAGCTCCTTCCCGCGCACCTGCTCCGGCGACATATACGCCACCGTCCCCAGCGAGGTCCCCGGGCTCGTCAAGTGGTCCGGGTCCACCCCCAAGGTGTCCATTGCGCCGGTGATGCCAGAGCCCGCCGAAGGTGTTGCGCCGCTTGCTCGCGTCCCCATCGCGACTTTCGCCAATCCAAAATCCAGAATCTTCGCGTGACCGCCGCGCCTGGTCACAAAAATATTCGCCGGCTTGATGTCCCGGTGCACAATACTCTCTGAGTGCGCCCCGTCCAGCCCGTCCGCAATCTCAATCGCCAGCGCGAGCAACTGCTCTAAGTCCATCGGCCGCCCGGCAATCAAATGCTTCAGCGTCGCCCCATCGAG
>JBEKVU010000155.1:0-8651 GCA_049513775.1 Candidatus Acidiferrum sp. | reverse complement strand
CTGATAGCGCTGCGCAATATCCTTACTAAGCGCCTTTTGAATGATCGCTTCCAGCGCCTCGGGCAAATCCGGATTCGCAGCGCGCACCGCCGCCGGCGACTTGGTCAAAATCGCCTCAATCACCGCTCCGCCGGTGCCTCCGCCAAATGCCTGCTTCCCGGTCGCCATCTCATACAACAGCAGCCCCAAACTAAACACGTCCGTCCGCGCATCCAGATCGTCCCCGCGTATCTGTTCCGGCGACATGTACGACGGCGTCCCGCTAATCACCCCCACAATCGACATCGCCTCTTGCGCCTTGCTCGAATTCGCGTCGTACTCCTCGCCCACCACCCCGCTCTTCATCGCCAATTTCGCCAGCCCAAAATCCAGTACCTTCGCTTGCCCGCGCTTCGTAACATAAATGTTGGCCGGCTTGATATCGCGATGAATGATTCCTTCGCCGTGCGCCACGCTGAGCGCGTCGGCAATCTGAATCCCCAGCGACAAAATCTGCTCGACCGGCAGCGGCTTCCCGTGGATGTACGCGCTCAGGGTCTCCCCATCAATAAATTCCATGACGATGAACGGTCTTCCGTTCTCTTCGTCCGCCTCATAAATCGTGCAGATCCCCGCATGGTTCAGCGCCGACGCCGCATGCACTTCGCGCCTAAAACGCTGCAACGCCAGCGCATCATGCACCAAATTGTCGGGAAGGAATTTCAGCGCCACCGCGCGGTCCAGCCGCGTGTCCTGCGCCTTGTACACCACGCCCATGCCGCCGGCGCCCAGCTTCTCCAGGATGCGATAGTGAGAGATCGTCTCGCCAATCATGGTCCCGCCGCGGCCACACACCCACTTCGTCAAACTCTAACGGTTCGAAACCAGCCCCCGAAACTCTTCGCCAATCCAAACGCTGACCGCGCAACGCGCAGACTAGCTACCGCCTTTTCTCTTCTCTGCGAACTCTGTGTACCCTGCGTTAAAATCCCCACTCATCCCAACGAATCCCTCACCCCTCACAACGTCGGATCATTCGTAGCACCCCCACCGCCATCCCCCTCCGCCTTCCCGCGCTCTTCGGTCGGCGGCCGCGGCGACCCAATCACCTGCACCACGCTGGCCCGTTCCCCATACTCCTTCACCTTCTCCGCGCTCTCCGCCTCAAGCGTTATACTCCGCCCGCAAATCCGGCACCCCAGCGTGCCAAAGGCCGCGCCATCGGCCCGTCCATACACGTTGTAACGCATCACTCGCGCGCAACACACAGGCACCCAAACCGCCGCCGCTTTTTCCGCCGTCATCCGCAACCCTCGCAAGCCAAGCGCGCGAATTATACACTAGAAAACAATCCCCCAAGCGCCAACCCGGCTCCGCAAACCGCGCAAACCGCGAAGCCACCGAGCGAAGCTTCTCGTCTCTGTATTCCTCTGTGCCCTCCGTGTACCCGGCGTTAAAATCCCCACCCAACAAAACGCCCCCTGATCCGTAGCGTCACCATCGCGCCAATCCAAAAAAATATTTTCCAGCCTTCAAAATTTTCGAAACCAATGCATCCAAAAAACTCACGTCACACCTATCTACGAACCACGTATCCTCCGGGTATCCCCAATCGAAAATGAAGCATCTGAATCTTTATGGCTCTAGCAAATCCAAAACAAGATCTCGACCCCCGCCGCCTCCTCGCCGCGTGGGCGCGCATACTCTCCGGAAAAGTACCCCTGCTCAGCATCGAAATCACCCGCGAGTGCCCGCTCAGCTGCCCCGGCTGTTACGCTTACGGTGACGGGCACCTCGGCGGCGCCGTCACCCTCCGCGAACTCAGTGATTTTCGCGGCGACGCCCTCGTCAACGGCGTCCTCGATCTAGTCCGCAAGCACAAACCTCTTCACGTCTCTCTAGTCGGCGGCGAGCCCTTAGTCCGCCATCGCGAACTCTCCAAAAT
This sequence comes from Candidatus Acidiferrum sp., assembly GCA_049513775.1. Lineage (GTDB taxonomy): Bacteria > Acidobacteriota > Terriglobia > Acidiferrales > UBA7541 > Acidiferrum. The sequence goes on along the minus strand of JBEKVU010000155.1, from coordinate 6,727 downwards.
CCTTCCCGTCCTCAGCGAAATGGGAATTTTTGCTCTCGTCGTTACCAGCGGCATCATCCCCATCCCGAAAGAGTGGATGTCTCTGCCTCGCGTCCGCGTGGCCATCTCCATCGACGGCCTTCCCGAGCACCACGACATTCGCCGTAAGCCCGCCACCTACGAAAAAATTCTCAGCCAGCTGCCCGGCCGCGAAGTCAATATCCACTGGACCATCACCCGCCAAATGCTCCAGCGCCCCGGGTACCTGGAAGAATACGTAAAATTTTGGAACGCCCGCGAAGAAGTCAATCGTCTCTGGGTCAGCGTCTACACTCCGCAAATCGGCGAAGAAAGCGCCGAGCGCCTCACCCCCGACGACCGCAAAATCCTCGCGCAAGAACTCCCCGCTCTCGCCAGGCGCTACCGCAAAATGCTTTTCAACGAAGGCCTGGCCAAAGCTTTCGCAAATCCTCCGGCCAATCCAAGTGACTGCGTCTTCGCCAAACTCTCCGCCAACTATTCCGCCGACCTCAAAAGCCGCGTCGAACCCTGCGTCTTTGGCGGCAATCCCGATTGCTCGCAATGCGGCTGCGCCATCAGCAGCGGCCTGCACTGGGTCCGCACCATAAAAATGGCCGGCCCCTTAAAAGTCGATCACTTCATCCAAAGCTCCATAAAAATCGGCGCCACCGTAAACCGCCTCCGCGCCAAATCCATAAACCCCGCCCGCTGGACCGCGCAACCCCCGCGCATAAGCCCGCCCGCCAACCTAGTCCAAATCACCCCCGACGAATCCTAGTTTCCTGAAGCGGTCGCCGTGGCCGTTGCCCCTTCAGGAGGTCCGGGGGTTTTCAAGCCCGGCCTCGGGTTTCTAGGTCCCGGCTTCAGCCGCGGACCTGGCGAGGCCTTTGCGCCGTTGGCAGGTCTCGCCACTACTTGACCGTCACGTCCATTCCAAGCAACAATTCACCGCCAGCGAAAAACTTCATGCCCGACCCGTCCAATCTTGCAGCATCACTCTCCTCCCCCGCAGAAGCATCCCTCACCAACACCTACATCCAACCCAACCTAAACCACGCCCTCCGGGTCTGGTGGGCCTTCTTCTGGCCCACCAATCTCGTCTCCTTCATCCTGGCCGTCCTCCTGCAAATCGTCGCCATGCACCTTTACGAAAACACCGCCATCCCCGCCAAATTTGTCCTCTACACTCTCGAGGCCGGCCCCTACGTCATCACCTACACCGTCGCCATCCCCGTCATGCACTACATCCTCGGCAAAACCTTCCGCCGCTTTCAGATCGCCCTAGTCTCTACTGACCCATCCTCCCGGCAACCTCTTCCCGTCACCTACTCGCGCTCGATCCGCGTCTGGTGGACCTACAGTTGGCGCACCCTCGCTCTTTCCCTCTTAGGCCTCGCCTTCGTAATCTATCCCTTCGGATGGTTCGTCGGCCTCTTCGAGCCGCAACCCGCTACCGTCAAAACCATCTTCTTCCTCCTCGGCCAACTCGTAAATTGCGCATTCTCGCTCTTCATCCTGTACTCCAACGTCCTAGACGAAGACTTTTCCGACTTCCGCGTAACCCTCCTCCCCCGCGTTCGTCCCGATCCCCTAGCCACCAGCTTCCCCGTCTAACGCCCGTCCTCCACAAACCCCGGCGCTCTCTGCGCCTCAGCGTTATCTTCTTCCTTCGTCTATAGGACAGCCTACGCTCGCGCGAAAGTCGCATGACAACCACCCGTCGATAATGTGGTTTTGTCGCGTGGAAACCGTCAGCGAAGAGCTCCCAACCCCCTCCCCCTTGCGCCAACCCCGCAACGCCTGTATCGTGAACCACTTTTATTCATCCGCATTCTCAGCAAAGCGAGGACCGTCCCAGAATGGCGACCGCAGCACCGGAGCATCCACCAACCCCCGGCTACGGTCTGCGCCGCGACGCACTCTCCCCGCTTGAAACTCTCGCGCAATCCGTCTCTACCATCGCGCCGACAGCCACTCCGGCCGCCACGATTCCGCTTGTCTGCGCCCTCGCCGGCAATGGCACCTGGCTCGCCTACACGCTCGCCACCACCGCGGTTTTTCTGGTGGCGCTGTGCATCGCGCGTTACGCGCGATACTCCTCTTCGCCGGGCTCGCTCTACACCTACGCCAGTTCCGTCTTGCCTCCGTGGCTTGCCGCCACAGCCGCGTGGAGTCTTTTGCTTGCCTACGTCGCCACCGGAAGCAGCGTCACTGCGGGCTTCTTTCACTACGCCAATCTGCTGCTGCACGACCTCACCGGACACGTCGTCTCTGGAGCGTTTTTGTCGCTCCTGTGCGCCGTGATTTCCATGTTCATCGCCTGGCGCGACGTAAAAGTTTCCGCGCGTCTCATGCTGTGGATCGAAGCCATTTCCGTGGCCACGATTCTCACCGTGGTGCTGCTCGTGCTTTTCCGCCACGGTCCGCATCTGGACTCCGAACAGCTCCGCCTCCACGCCATGACCGGCAGCGGCCTGCGTCTCGGCCTGGTCCTCGCGCTCTTCAGCTTCGTGGGTTTCGAGAGCGCCACCACGCTCGGCGCCGAAGCTCGCAACCCGCTCAAAACCATCCCGCGCGCGGTGATTCAAAGCGCATTGCTCGCCGGCGCGATTTTCGTCCTCTGCGCCTACACCGAAGTTCTAGGCTTCCGCATCGCCGGCCAGAATCTCGGCACCAGCCAAGCGCCCATGCACGTCCTCGCCGAGATTGGTGGTTTGCCGATCTTTGGACTGATTATCGATATCGGCGCGATGATCAGCATGTTCGCCTGCACGCTCGCGTGCATTACCGCGGCCGCGCGTGTGCTCCTGCTGATGGCCCACAACGGATTGGCGCATGGCGGGCTGCGCGTCACACACCTACGTAACGAAACGCCGGGCCCAGCAATTCTGGTGGCCGGCCTGGCGGTGCTTTTGCCTGTCGCGGTGCTGGCCATGCGCGGTGACGGCGGCCTGGATATTTACGGCTGGCTCGGCTCACTCGCCACGTATGGCTTCATTGTGGCGTATGGTTTAGTGTGTTTGCGGCTGCCGAAATATTTGCGCGAACACGGCGTCTTTCGCGCGGGCGCGCACATCGTTCCGTGGCTCGCCGCCACGGCCATGGTGCTGGCGCTCCTCGGAAATTTGTATCCCGTGCCGGAAGGGCCGTACGGCAAGCTGCCGTACATTTACTTAATTTATTTGGCGACCGGGTTGGGATGGTTTTTCTGGAACGCGCGCAAAGAAAACGCGGTGTAACGTAATTTAGTTCTTAGAATCGTGCAGCGCGTCCGACCCGTTTGAGACGATTAGGAGCAAAACGCGAAGCGCACTCGTATGCATGAAGCCATGCACCAGCACCTTGGCCGCGGCACAAAGACATTCCTTCTGGTCTTTGGCTTGCTGGCGTGGGCCTTTCTAGCGGGCGCGCTTTGGCTCGTCGTTGCCAACGCGTACGCTGCGCCGCAGTATGAGTCGGGGAGCGTTGCGCTGCACGCCGCGCGCAGTTCGCCACTCGACCTCGAAGTCGGCGGCGAATTGGCGGGGGTTGAAAAGGGCGGCACACGTTACATTTCACGCGACGACTTGCTGGCGCTGTCGGGGGTGAAATTCACCGTGAGCGGCGATGAGAATTTCGTTGGCCCGGTCGAAGTGCGCGGCGTCCCGCTCGAAGAGCTTGCAAAACATCTGGGCGAATCGCCGCAATCGGATCTGGTCGTTGCCATTTGCGATGATTTGTATCGCGCGAATTATTCTCGCGCGTACCTCGCTGCGCATCACCCGGCGCTGGTGCTGGAAATTAACGGCCAGCCGCCAGACCGATGGCCGCAGGACGCCGAAACCCAGTCCTCGAGCATGGGGCCGTACATGATCACGCACGAACACTTTACGCCGCGCTTCAAAATCCTTTCGCATCCCGACGAGCCGCAGGTTCCCTGGGGCGTGGTGCGATTGGAATTTCGCAACGAGGAGCGAGTGTTCCGGGCCATTGCGCCGGTCGGAGCGAACGCAAATTCTCCCGAGGTGCAAGCGGGTTTTGCAATTGCCAAGCAGAACTGTTTTCGCTGCCACAACAAGGACGGCGAAGGCGGCCAGAAAGCCGGCCGGCCATGGCTGGTACTCTCCGCGTGGGCCACGGCCGATGCGGATTATTTTCGCGGCTATGTGCACAATCCGCAGTCGAAAAATCCGCGCGCCCAGATGCCGGCGTTTCCGGACTACGACGCCCCCACGCTCGATGCGCTACGCGCCTATTTCAGCACCTTCACTTCCCTGCCCGCTGCGGCGCCGCATCCCGGGCCAGAGGGACACGGCGCGAAAACGCTTGCGCCTGCCGCCGCAATTAAGCCCGCCAAGGCGGACCAACCATGATGTTGCGGGCCTCTAAGACCTCGCTGGTTTTCGCCGTCGGGCTATTCTACTTTTTCGTGGTCTTCAACAATCTCACCGACTACAACACGAACTTTCAGTTCGTCCGGCACATTTTGATGATGGATTCCACGGTTCCCGGAAATCCCGCCATGGGGCGAGCCATCAACTCTCCGGCGGTGCACACGCTGTTCTACATTGTTGTGATTGCCTGGGAATTCGCGGCGATGTTGCTCTGCGTGTGGGGCGGTCTGCGCATGGCCCGCACGCTTCGCGCTTCCGCCGCGACATTTGCCAAAGCAAAAAATCTCGCCATCGCCGGGCTAACCCTTGGCTTGCTGCTGTGGCTGGTGGCGTTTTTGAGCGTGGGCGGCGAATGGTTTTTGATGTGGGAATCGCAAACCTGGAACGGTCAGCTCGCGGCGTTCCGCATGTTCACGATAGTGGGAATCGTACTTCTGCTGACGGCCATGCCGGAAGCCGAATTGGCTGCGTGAACGCTCGCTCGTCTAGAAGATTAATTTTCTTTTCGCGATGGTTTTTTACAGACTGTTTGTTGCGGAGGCGGAAAGGGTGAACCCTCATGGCTTTAGGAATTGCATCGCGACTCAAGGAACTGGGCATTGTGCTCCCTTCGCCCCCGATGGGCGGCGGCAACTTCATCCCCGCCAAAACCGTGGCGAATATTATTTACCTCTCGGGAGTGATTCCTACGGGCGCGTCCGGAGTGATTACCGGGACGGTGGGAAGCGATCGCACGATTGAAGAAGGTTATGCCGCGGCGCGCGTGTGCGCGCTCACGCAACTCGCGGTGCTGCAGCGGTACCTGGGCGGCGCGGATGAGGCGTTGGATGGTGTGCGCAGCATTTTGTCGGTGAATGGTTACGTCAATGCCGTGGCGGGATTTCCCGATTCGCCAAAAGTGATCAACGGAGCGTCCGACGTGCTGGTGGAGATTTTTGGCGAGGCTGGGCGGCATGTGCGCGCGGCGATCGGCGTGAATGCGTTGCCGCTGCACGCGCTGGTGGAACTGCAGATGACGGTGGAGATTTAACGGAGCGAAAACCGCGGCACGCGCAAAGGCAAAAACACCGTCAAAGGAACGGGACTCGAACCCGCCGCGACAACTTCTGCGAAGAAAAATGAGATAGAAAAAACGAATTTGAAAAAGCGAAAGATTGCGTTTCGATTCCACAGCGAACTGCAATAGTTTCGGGGAAAGTTTTTTGGGGTGCCCGTGCGCCGAGGCCGGGCCAGAAGCGTCCCTCCGATTCACAAGTACTGTTTGCTGCTTTTCGGTGCGGCGGATTTTCGAGCCGGGTGAAGGCCCATTACCTCAAGGGAATTCAGGAGAGCGCAGCGCATGATGAAGAACACAGCAGTTGGCCGGATCTATTTGAGCCTCCAAGGGCTGACCCTCCTCCTAACGATGTTGCTGACCGCTGGCGCGCTGCACGGCCAGCAGACGCTCGGAGGAATTACTGGAGCGATTACCGATCCTTCGGGCGCTTCGGTGGGAGATACCACCGTCACGCTGGTGAACGATCAAACGAAATTGACGCGCACGCAAGCTGCGAATGGGAACGGGATTTATGAGTTTGTGAGTTTGCCGATTGGCACCTACACGCTGACGTTTACGCACGAGGGATTCGATACGCAGAAAATTCCGTCGATCACGGTGCAGGCAGATCGCACCGCGACGCTGAACGTGACGCTGAAGATTGGACAAGTCGGGACGACGGTGGAAGTGCAGGCGAATCCGCTGCTGAACGCGGTGGATACCACGAACGGCTACATTTTGGAGAAGGATCAGATTTTGAATGTACCGTTGCCGACGGGGAGCTTTACGGCGCTCGCTACCCTATCACCGGGAGTCAATGCGGAGTTGCCCGCCGGGACGGGCGCAAATGCGGGACTGGGCAATCAACCGATCTGGGCCAACGGACAACGCGACACGAGCAACACGTTTTTGCTGAACGGCGTGGATGCCAGCAATTTGTTCAACGGCAAGAGCACGAGTTCGGTGGCTTCCGCACGCGTGGTGAACAACACCGGCGTCAGCGGGGCGGCGAGCAGCAGTTCGGCGGTGATTCAGAGCAGCGCGTCGCCGTACCTGGCGATCGGACAGGCGCTGCCCACGCCGCCGCAGGAAACGATTCAGGAACTGCGCGTGAATACGAGCATGTATGACGCCCAGCAAGGCTCGACCAGCGGCGCACACATCGACATGAGCACCGGCTCGGGCAGCAACGATTTGCACGGCAGCTTGTATGGGAAGCGCGGAACCAACTGGGGGCAAGCGGATCCGTTTTTTTTCAACGCCGATCCCAACATTCCGCAGGATCAAAAAAATCCCGAGCTGCACCGTTACGAAGCGG
>JBEKVU010000154.1:0-8689 GCA_049513775.1 Candidatus Acidiferrum sp. | reverse complement strand
GGTCGACCGAGCAAGCCGCGTGAGGCCATCTTGATGTCTCGTTCGGCAATTTTACTGTTTTATTTTATCTGTCAAAGCGCTAAGATTCTTCGCGAGGAGCCCTCATGCGGAAGCTGGGTGTAGGTGTACTGGGAGTCGGAGAGATGGGCCGGCGTCACGCCGAGAATCTTCGCCGGCTAGTGCCTGAAGCGCGTCTGATGGCAATTGCCGATGTGGCCGGGGCGCGCGCCAAACAGGTCGCCGAAGAACTCGAAGTCGAGCATTCCTTCGCAAGCCTGGAAGACATGCTCGAGCTGAAAGAAATTCAGAGTGTGTTGATCGCCACTCCAGACAAGTTTCATGCCGCGGCCATCCGCACTGCCTCGGCGGCCGGCAAAGACATCCTCTGTGAGAAGCCGCTGGCACTAGGTCTCGCTGACGCCCACGCTGCCGTGACAGCGGTCGAGCGTGCGAAGGTTCGGCTGCAAGTCGGTTTTATGCGTCGCTACGATCCGGCCTACGCCGCGGCAAAAAAGAAAGTCCTTGCCGGAGAAATTGGCCAGCCGCTGGTATTCAAATCCGTGGGACGCGACAAAGACGAGCCACCCATCGCCGCGTATCAATCCAATGTGAACGGCATGATCTTCTACACCAACACTATCCACGATTTTGACATGGCGCGTTGGATCATGGGCGATGAGGTAGCCGCGGTCCACGCGTACACCACTGTGGCGAGCCGTCCTGAAGTAGCAAGTTATGGCGACGTCGTGGCCAGTGTCGTGAATCTGAAATTCGCTCAGGGCGCAATCGGAAACGTGGAATCGCTAGCGCAAGCGCTTTACGGCTACGACGTGCGCACCGAGATCATCGGCTCAAAAGGTTCTCTCTTTATCGGGAGCCTCGAGCAAACTCCGTTGATACTACTCACTACGCACGGCGGCAACCAGGTTCTCGCCGATCATTTTCTTACGCGCTTCGCCGATGCCTACCTCGCCGAAGTTCGTGACTTCGTGCAAACCATGTTGGCAGACCGCGCGCCGAGCGTCACCGGACTGGACGGCATAAAGGCACTAGAAATCGCGGTGGCGGCGGAAACTTCTCATTTACAGGGTAAGCCCTGCCAGATATCGGAACTGGCCGTCGGGCGCTGAACGTCTCAACACTTCACATCGCCGCCGAAACGGGGAGGGAGCCACATGCCGCAATCACTCACGCGCCAAGCCTATAAAAGCCCGCTACACGAAATGACCCAGACCACGCCCACTTGCCTCTGGAACGATTCCGCCTCCATTCGCGAGCTCACTTATTCGATGGAACACGGTGCGGTGGGGGCGACCTGCAATCCGGTGATCGTGGTTGGCGTGCTCAAAAAAGAGCTGGCGGACTGGCAAGCGCGCATCCAGGAACTTCTGCGGCAGCGCCCCACGGCGACAGAAGAAGAAATCGGCTGGCAATTAGTCCGCGATATCTCAGAAAAAAGCGCCAAACTGCTCCGGCCAATTTTCGACGCGCAACGCGGCCGAAACGGCAGGCTCTCTATTCAGACCGATCCGCGCCTTTTCCGCGACACCGCCGCCATGATCCGGCAGGCCGAAGAGTTCAACGCCATCGCGCCAAACATGATCGTAAAAATCCCCGCCACCGGCGCGGGTATTCCCGCCATCGAAGAAGCCACCTATCGCGGCATCAGCATCAACGCCACGGTAAGCTTTACGCTCCCGCAGTGCATCGCGGTCGCCGAAGCCGTCGAGAGCGGACTGCGACGGCGAGAACGCGAGGGCAAAGAAGTCACTACCATGGGGCCGGTGTGCACGATTATGGTCGGCCGCCTCGACGATTGGCTGAAGGTCGTCGCGGAAAAAGAAAGCATCACCATCGATCCAGGGTACTTTGAATGGGCCGGCGTCGCGGTCTTCAAGAAAGCCTACCGTTTGTATCGCGAGCGCGGTTACCGCACGCGCCTGCTCTCCGCGGCCTTTCGCAATCACATGCATTGGAGTGAATTCATCGGCGGCGACGTGGTGATTTCTCCTCCGTATTCCTGGCAAGTGCGGTTCAACGCCAGCGACATCGCCGTGCACTCAAGAATCGATGAACCAGTCGATCCCCGCATCGTCAGCGAATTGACCAGAAAATTCGGCGAGTTTCGGCGGGCTTCAGAAGAAACTGGACTTACCCTGGAGGAGTTCGATTCGTTCGGGGCAACGCGGCGCACGCTCAGGCAGTTCATCGCCGCATGCTATGACCAGAACGCCATCGTCCGCGACTTCCAGATCCCCAACCCAGACGCGACCTAGCGGCGTACGAACTTAAACTTCTCTAGCTTGCCTTTCAGACACGCCTGCGGTCCCCATAAGCAAACAGTACGCGCCTCCGGCCGCAAAAAATCCGACGAACCACGCGTAATCGTAGAGCCAGCGCAGCCACGGCACCACGAGGCCGACGAGCGCCACAATTACCCCGCAGCCCAACGCAATCATGGCGCGATAGTTCACGCCATCGCGATATTCGTAGGCTTGCCCGCGCTGATACAAGGCCGCAACCTGCAGCTCCCGCCGCCGGACCAGAAAATAGTCCGCAATCATAATTCCCGCAATCGGGCCGAGAAATCCGGAATAGCCAACAAGCCACCCAAAAATGTAGCTATTGAAACTACCGAGCAGTTTCCACGGCATCATCAAAATCCCGATCACGCCGGTAATCAACCCGCCCGTGCGAAACGAAATCAGCCGAGGGTTAAGGTTGGAAAAATCGTTGGAAGGTGAAACCACGTTGGCGGCCACGTTGGTGTTCAGCGTCGCCACCAGCAACGCCACGAGGGCGATAGAAGCAATCACTGGTTGATGAAAGCGACCAAGCAGGACCACGGGATCCCAAATCGGCTCGCCAAACAAAACGGCAGAGGCCGACGTTACAGCCACCCCGATGAACGCATAAAGCGTCATTGCCGTAGGCAGGCCCAGCGCTTGCCCAACCATCTGCGCGCGCTGTGATTTCGCATAACGCGTAAAGTCAGGAATGTTCAGCGCTACCGTCGACCAGAAACCCACCATGCCGGTCAGCGAAGGAATGAAAAATCGCAAAAATTCTCTGGTGCTCTGAAATTTGCTCGGAGTATTCAGCACCGGCCCGAGCCCGCCGGCCTTGCCGGTGATCCACCACAACAGCAACAGCCCGATTCCCAGCATGAACGGCGCGCCGATGCCTTCCAGAAATTTAATCGTGTCGATCCCGCGCCATACCACCAGCATATTCAGCGCCCAGAAAGCGAAAAAGCAGGTCCACGCAATTCCAGGGTGTCCCGCTCCCGCCGGCCACACCACTTGCAGCATGGCGTAAATCGCAGCGCCGCCAATCCAGGTTTGAATGCCAAACCATCCGCACGCCACGATGGCACGCAGTATCGCTGGCGCATTGGCCCCGCGCACCCCAAACGAAGCGCGCGCGTAAACCGGAAAGGGAATGCCATATTTCGTTCCGGCGTGGGCATTCAGAATCATAGGAATGAGCACGATCAGATTGCCCAGCAGAATCGTGCCAATCGCTTGCTTCCAGCTCATGCCGCCGGCGATTAGTCCGGAGGCCATCATGTACGTGGGAATGCACACGCTCATGGCCACCCACAGCGAAGCGTAACTGTAGATTCCCCAAGTGCGGCGCTCTAGTGGGATGGGCGCCAAATCCTCATTGTAGAGGCTGGTATCAACGGATCCAGGAATCACTCTCACGCCCAAATACCGCCGCGCAAAAATACCTGCCGGTCGCTTGCCGGCAGCCGAAAACAATCACGCATTGGACGCCGTCCGCTGCTCCCACGATTGCGCCGGCAACCCCACATCCACGCGTTCCATCGTGATGCAGCTCTCCACCGGACAAACCAGCATGCAAAGATTGCAGCCCACGCACTCGGATTCATCGACGCGCGGTATCCGCGCCAACGGCGTCGGATAAGGCTCTGCGCCTTCTGAAGAACGGGCCGCTTGGTCGAGTTTCGGAATCGGCGTGACGGAAATGACTTGGCGGCTGCGCGCTTCGTAACTCGCGGGAGGCGTGTGACCATTCGCGCCTGCATGTACGACGCGATCCAGATGAATGCATTGATGCGCTCCATCCCAGCACGCGGTGTAACACAATTCGCATCCAATGCACTTCTGTTCGTGAATTCGCGCCACAATCTTGTAATTCAGGTTCAGCTCTTTCCATTCCTTCACGTTCGGCAGGCTCAATCCCTGGAACGCCGCGATGTTCGCGAAGCCTTTCTCCGCCATCCAATTCGCCAATCCGTCGGTCATGTCCTCCACAATCCGATACCCGTAGCGCATCGCCGCGGTGCACACCTGCACCGTGCCGCACCCCAGCAGAAAAAATTCCGCCGCATCGCGCCAATCGGAAATTCCGCCGATACCGGAAAGCGGCAAGCTCGACGCTGGATCGCTCTGCACCTGCTGCACCATGTTCAGCGCAATCGGCTTTACCGCCGGGCCACAATATCCGCCGTGCGACGATTTGCCATCCACATTCGGCCGCGGCACCAGCGTCTCCAAATCAATCCCAGTGATCGAATTGATCGTGTTGATGGCGGAAAGTCCGTCTGCGCCACCGCGCTTCGCCGCCCGCGCCACGGTGCGAATATCCGTAATGTTCGGTGTCAACTTCACGAGCACCGGAGTACGCGCTTTTTCCTTCACCCACGCGGTAATCATCTCCGCATATTCCGGCACTTGGCCCACCGCGCTACCCATCCCGCGTTCGCTCATGCCGTGCGGACATCCGAAATTAAGCTCTAGTCCATCCGCCCCGGCGTCTTCTGCCTGCTGCACGATGGCGTGCCAAGCCTCGCGCTTCGATTCCACCATCAGCGAAACAATCACGGCATGGCGTGGATACCGTTTCTTCACTTCATTGATCTCGCGCAAATTTACATCCAATGGACGATCCGTAATCAACTCAATGTTGTTGAGCCCCATCATGCGCTGGCCATTCCAGTCCACCGACGAATAGCGCGAAGAAACGTTAGTGATCGGCTCGCCCAAAGTCTTCCACACCGCGCCGCCCCACCCGGCGTCAAACGCCCGCATCACCTGCTCGCCGCAGTTCGCTGGCGGCGCAGACGCCAGCCAAAACGGATTCGGCGAGTAAATTCGCCCGGCAAACATCACGGAGAGGTCCGGCGCGATCTTGGTCTCAGGCTTGCGATTTTCCGACATGCGCCTCCTCCAGCATCTGCGCGATCGCCACCGCCGAACGCTTTCCATCCGCCACGGCGTCCACCACTTCGCGCCCGCCATTCACGCAATCGCCTCCGGCAAAGTATTTGGCGTTCGCGGTGCGTCCCGTCGCTCGATCAATCAGCACCCGTCCATTCTCGAGCCGCACGCCCTGCACACTCTGTAACAACTCGAGCAACGGCGACTGCCCAATGGCGGTGATCACCATTTCGCAGGGGATGCGAAATGCGCTGCCAGGCACAAATTCTATTTCCCCCGCACCGCTCCCATGGTGTTTCACCAACCGGCACTCCAACGCGGCAATCCCGCCGCCAGACTCCTTCGCATGAATGCACACCGGTTGCGTGTGCCATCGGAAATGCACGCCCTCTCGCTGCGCATCCTCATACTCAAATTCGAACGCCGCCATCTGTTGCGGGCCGCGCCGGTAGATGATTTGCACCTCTTCGGCACCCAGCCGCATGGCCGCACGCGCCGCGTCAATTCCGGTGTTTCCCGCTCCGATCACCACCACGCGCCGGCCAACGCTTACACGCCCTCCCGTCTTGTAGCCTTCAATAAACTCGAGAGCATTCACCAACCCCTGGTGCTGCTCTCCGGCGATGCCCAATTTGCGCATTTCGCCGAGCCCCACTCCAATAAAAATAAATTCGTACTCCTTTTCTAGTTCCGCCAGCGCAGTTTCCCCGCCGATCTGCGCGCCAAACGCAAACTCCACACCCAACCCGCGAATCATTTCGATCTCGCGCAAGCTCTCGCTAGCCCGCAGTTTGTATTCCGCCACGCCATGGGTGTTCAGACCGCCAGGCAATTCGCGCCGCTCAAAAATCTTAACCTCGTAGCCGCGCAGCCGTAGCTCCGCCGCGCACGCCAGTGACGCAGGCCCAGCACCGATGCACGCCACCTTCCCAACACGCTGCGCCGTCGCCTTGTTCGGCAGCACCGGACCATCCGCGAAAAATGCATCCATCGCGTGCCGCTGCAGCAGTCCAATTTGAATCGGCTCTTGGTTGTAGCGGTGAAAGACGCATGCCCCTTCGCATAGCACTTCGACCGGACACACCCGCGCACAACTGGCCCCCAAAATGTTGGCATCCAGAATCGTCAACGCCGACCCGCGCAAATTCTCTTGCGAAATTTTCTTGATGAATCGCGGAACATCAATATGCGTCGGGCAAGCAGCAGCGCACGGAGCGTCAAAACAATACAAGCAACGATTGGCCTCCGCGAGCGCGGCGACCGCACCCAGTGGCGGGTGGACCTCCGCAAAACGCTCGGCAATCTTCGGACCCTCGTGCAAGCTCATCGATCTGCCTTTATAGTAGGTCGCTCTCAAAACCAGGGCACTTGGCGATCCTACCGTTCAAACCCTCGAGAGCTAAATCCGCTTTCGGCCCGCCCATTCCCGGTGCACCCAAGTTTGAGCATCACACTATACTCACATTCGTCCTGATTCGGCAGCCCCCCGCTCTTGGGCAGCATCGCTTCGGCTTTTTGCATGATTTGATCGGATTGATTGGTTGGCAGGAAACTGCTGCGGATTCGAAGCTACTGCGGCCCGGCGGGGAATACGCAACTATCCTTATTTCAGATACTTACGTCGAATGAAAATCTCTCGCGTCCTGCATCATCGGGGCCGTCCGCTGAAAGCCCCAGAAACGCACATCACAGTCATCGCACCGATACGGCCACACCATCGCCAAACGCAGAAACACTCGCTCGACAAATCCGCGTCGGGTCGACCTGCGGATCGAGCCACCGTGGCAGCTTGGGCAGCAATACAATGTTCTGGCGAAGCAAAATTCCATGCTCTATCCTTGCCGCCAAGTATCAGTAATCTTGGTACTAAACGCACCCGCGCACCTGTCGCTTCGCACCTTTCCGTTACCTGTCCCTACGGACAGGCTCATCCAACATGTCGTCTATCTACCGAGCATGGCCGGAAAAACGCGCGCTTTGCACTTCCGCGCGCAAAGCCCTATAGTCGGTAGCGTCTCGGTAAGCGTCAAGACCATCTCTCTTGCTGAAAATGCCTCGCCTCTTTGCAAAACTAAGCGCCGCAGTTTTGCTTCTTCTGGCCGCGATGCACGCCTTGTGTGCGCCGGCCTCGCACGCCGAAGACCTCAACAAAATCACCGCCACCGGTTACGTCACCGACCTCGCTGGCACTCTCGACCCCAACGCGAAAGCGAATCTCGAAGCCCTGTGCACGGAGTTGCAGCAGAAAACCGGCGCACAAATGGCCATCGTCACGGTGCATTCACTCGAAGGCCGCTCGGTCGAGGACTATGCCGCCGACCTTTACAAGCATCTCGGTGTTGGCCCCAAAAAAGATGATCGCGGCGTGTTGCTGCTGGTTTCCCCAGACGAGAAAAAATATCGCATTGAAGTCGGCTACGGCCTCGAGCCGGTCATCAACGACGCGCGCGCCGGCGACGTCGGCCGCGCCATGGTGCCTTTCCTGCGCTCCGGCAACTTCGACGGCGCCATTCAAACCGCCGCCTGGCAACTCGCCCAGTTCGTCGCCGGCGATAGTGGGGTAACCCTCTCGCTTGCCGCACCGGCTCGCGCCGCACCGCAGCCCGATTCCGACGACCGCAGCCGGGCTTTCGGCGCCTGGGTCGTGCTGATCATCATCATCATCTACCTCATCATCGGCGGCATAAGCCGTGGCCGAAGAGGCGGCGGTGGCCGCGGTTTCTGGTGGTTCCTTCTAGGGATGTTCCTGGGCGGTTCCGGTGGTGGCGGTGGTTACAGCGGCGGAGGTTTCGGCGGCAGTAGCGGCGGCAGCGACTTCGGCGGATTCGGCGGCGGCAGCAGCGGCGGCGGCGGCGCCTCCGGCAGCTGGTGAAATCACCGAGATCCACCGCCCGGCTTTGACTTTGTAGGGGCCCAGCATGCTGCGCCCCATCTCGGCAAGATTTGTCAATGCCGCCGACAGATTTTGGGATTCAGCCCCCGGGCGTATTCGCACCGGGGGGCAAGCAGTCGTAGGGCACGGCAGGGGAACCCGCCGTCCGCAGCCACGGCACCAAAATCGCCAGGAACGCAGCGCAGGAGCAACAAATGTTATCCACCGACGCCAAACTCACCGAACTCGTTAACCGCCTCAAAGAACTCGCCGCCGCCAATCTGCACTCCGTAATCCTCTACGGCTCCGCCGCACGCGGCGACTTCCACGAAAAGCACTCCGACCTCAACATCCTCGTAATCCTCGGCTCCCTGGCTGCCGCCGACCTCCGCCGCGTCTCCCCAGTCGTCAAGTGGTGGATCACCGAGCTGCGCGAACCCGCCCCGCTTTTCTTCACCGAAGAAGAACTTCGCCGCTCCTCCGACGTCTTCGCCATCGAACTCCTCGACATTCGCGACGCCCACCGCATACTCTATGGCAAAGATCCCGTCGCCGCCATCAACGTCCCCATGAATCTGCACCGCGTCGAGCTCGAGCACGAGCTCCGCACCACGCTGCTGAAGCTTCGCCA
>JBEKVU010000153.1:0-8741 GCA_049513775.1 Candidatus Acidiferrum sp. | reverse complement strand
TGCCGGCGGATTGTTGCTCACCTGGATTCTGACGGGTCTGCTCACGGTTTCAGCAGCCCTCTCTTATGGGGAACTGGCGGCCATGTTCCCCCACGCCGGTGGGCAATATATTTATTTGCGCGAGGCCTATTCGCCCCTATGGGGATTTTTGTACGGCTGGACGCTCTTTCTGGTGATTCAGACCGGCACGATTGCCGCCGTAGCCATTGGCTTTGCGCGATATTTAGGCGTCTTGCTGCCGGCCATCTCCCCGCAAACTTGGGTTGTCGCCCCGATCGCCCTCGGCTCGAAATACGCCATCAGCCTTTCCGTGCAGCAGCTTGTCGGCATCGTGATGGTCTTGTTCCTCACCTTTCTCAACACCCTTGGCGTGCGTCTTGGCAAGTGGATCCAAAATATTTTCACCTCCGCAAAAGTGCTGGCGCTCGCTGGACTGATTTTGCTCTGCGTTTTTGTGGCGCGAAATCACGCTGCCATCACGGATAATTTCTCGCATCTCTGGGCCATTCGCAGCGCGGTGCCCATTGAGCCGGGCGCGAATTTTCTGCGCGGCTTTATTCCCACCATCACTGCGGCGAGTGGGGCGTTCGGACTGTTCGTGGCGTTCGGCGTCGCGCAGGTCGGCTCGCTGTTCTCCGCCGATGCCTGGAACAACATCGGATTCACCGCTGCCGAAGTAAAAAACCCCAAACGCGATGTGGCGTTATCCATGGCGTTTGGCACGCTCATCGTCATCACGTTGTATGTATTGGCCAATCTGGCCTATCTCTGCGCCATGCCCTTGGAGCAAATCCAAAATGCTCCGGATGATCGTGTGGCCACCGCTGCGCTACAGGCCATCTTTGGTCCCGGGGGCGCGGCAATTATGGCGGTCGCCATCATCATCTCGACGTTTGGTTGCAACAACGGACTGATTCTTGCAGGTGCGCGCGTATCTTACGCCATGGCGCACGACGGCCTGTTTTTCAAATCCACCGGCAAGCTAAACTCCAAGGGCGTTCCCGCGACGGCGCTGGCATTTCAAGGGGTGTGGATCGCGGTGCTGATCCTGCTGCGCACGCGCCACGTAGACGCCGCCGGCACGGTGACCTACGGAAACTTGTACAGCGATCTTCTCGATTACGTGGTTTTTTCCGTACTGATTTTCTACGTGCTCACCATCGCGGGCATTTTCGTCCTGCGCGCCAAGCGGCCTAATGCCGAGCGCCCGTACCGCGCCTTTGCGTACCCGTTTGTCCCGCTGCTGTACATCATCACCGCCGCGGCGATCATGTTCGTTCTGCTCTTGTACCGTACGCAAACCACCTGGCCGGGATTGGTGATCGTGCTCTTGGGCGTTCCTGTGTACCTCGTGTGGTCCAGGCGCGCAGCGCCGAGAACTTCATCGCCGTAGCGATTTAGTTCTAGGGACTCGGCACCTTGCTCACCTACAATAGGCCAACCAAATTGGCAGCAAAAGTGGCTTAGTCGAAGTTTTCTCCCAAAGGAGGAGTTGCGTGGGCAACCCTTTATTCGCAACGAAGCCGATTGACGCCTTGATGAGGGAAGCCAGCGACACTGGCGAACACAGCCTCAAGCGCGCGCTTGGTCCCGTCAATCTGATCACGCTGGGTATCGGCGCGGTTATCGGCGCCGGTATTTTTGTGCTGACCGGTTCGGCCGCCGCGCTTTACGCCGGCCCGGCCATCATTCTGTCTTACGTGTTGGCTGGCGTTGGTTGCGTCTTCGCGGGTCTCTGCTACGCGGAATTTGCCTCCATGATTCCCATCGCTGGCTCTGCCTACACCTACGGCTACGCGACTGTTGGCGAGATTGTCGCCTGGATCATTGGCTGGGACTTGATCCTGGAATACGCCTTCGGCGCGGCCACCGTTGCCAGCGGCTGGAGCAGCACGCTCGTGGCTTTTCTTCAGGATTACGGCCTCAGCCTGCCGCCGCAAATCTGCGACGTGCCCGGCGCCGTTTGGGTGCAATACGACGGTCGGTGGGGGCCAATTGGCACCTTCGATCTCCCCGCCGATCAGCTGGCGACTTTGCCGCACGTCACCTCTAGTTTTAACCTCATCGCCTTTCTGGCCATCATGGCGGTTACCACCATCCTGATTATCGGCATCAAAGAGTCCGCCAACTTCAACACCGCCATCGTCTTCATCAAGCTCGTTGCGGTGCTCACGTTCATCGCCGTGGCGCTGCCTTTTGTTCTCAAGCACCCAGCCATGGCCCACGAGAATTGGAAAGTCTTCATTCCGCCCAACACTGGCTCGTTTGGCGCCTACGGTTGGTCAGGCATTCTACGCGGCGCGGCCGTTGTATTCTTTGCCTATATCGGTTTTGACGCCGTCTCCACCGCGGCACAGGAAGCGAAAAACCCGCAAAAGGATATGCCCATCGGCATTCTCGGCTCCCTGATCGTCT
This sequence comes from Candidatus Acidiferrum sp., assembly GCA_049513775.1. Taxonomy (GTDB): domain Bacteria; phylum Acidobacteriota; class Terriglobia; order Acidiferrales; family UBA7541; genus Acidiferrum. The sequence continues at coordinate 6,326 of JBEKVU010000153.1, read as the reverse complement.
GCACCATCCTTTATATCGCCGTCTCTGGCCTGCTCACCGCCACGGTGCACTATTCGCACTTGAATATCGGCGCTCCGGTTTCCCTGGCCATTCGTCAGACCGGCGTCAAGTGGGGCAGCTACGTTGTGAACGCCGGCGCGCTCGCGGGCCTAAGCACCGTTATGTTGGTCATGCTCCTTGGCCAATCTCGCGTCTTCTATTCCATGGCCAACGACGGCTTGCTGTGGAAGTGGGCCGGCGATATTCATCCGCGTTTCCGCACCCCGTGGAAGTCCACCATGATTACCGGCCTCGGAGCGGCCCTTTTTGGCTCTCTGGTTCCCATCGGCAGCCTCGGACAAATGGTCAGCATTGGCACGCTTCTCGCCTTCGTGATCGTCTGCGCCGCGGTCATGATTCTTCGCGTTCGCCGTCCGGACTTGAATCGTCCGTTCCGCACGCCCTGGGTTCCGGTTGTGCCTATCCTCGGAATTATCGTTTCGCTCGGATTGATGGCCAGCTTGAATGGGGTCACCTGGATTCGCTTGTTTGTGTGGCTGATCATCGGCCTGATCATCTATTTCACCTACAGCGTAAAACACAGCAAAGTCCGCAACGGATTAAAATAGTTCGCGCAGTGCCCGCAGGGCAGGCCTAATTCTGGCTTGCCCCTGCGGCACATCCGGACGCGGGTGCCCAAGACATCTGACAAACTATGAGGAATTCAGCGTCGCGCGACCGCGAGTTACGTGGCATCGTTTCGCGATCAGGCGACGTTGCAATCGGTCCGCAGACCGGCCAATTGTTTGATCGCGCCTTCGCGCTCTATCAGAAACGCTCCGACAAAAGCGGGAGCCTCACCGAGTGCACCAGTTTCATCATCATGGATGAGCAGCCACTCGCTGCCGCGCTCACTCACGACCGGCATTTTGTGCAGGCGGGCTTTGAAGCCCCATTACGCCAGTCTTATCCCCTAGGTTTTTGCGTTAGTGGCGTTGCGCTGGCCTCAGAGTTTCAGCTTCGCCGCGTTAGTTCAGCCACGCAACCTCTTAGGTAAGCTAGAATCTTACCGATCAGGTGATGACCTCTTTCCGCCCAAAACTAGACGCCTTCTGGCGCCGCCTTTCGCGTCTAGACTTGGTTGCGCTCGTGCTGTTTGCTCTCGGCGGTACCGTCTACGTATTTGGCGGCAGCGGCGGTGGCCTCAGCTTCATTAAGTTTCTCGGGGCTATCGCCGCCGTCTACTTAACCGTCCGCATGATCGGCTGGTGGCGCACCCGGCTGCTGTGGCGATTGCGCGACCGCTTGATCGTCGCGTACCTCTTTATTGCGTTGGTCCCCGTGCTGCTGGTGGCCGCGTTGGCTTTCTTCACGGGCACAATCCTCTACACCCAACTCGGCGGCTATCTCCTCTACGTGGATTTGCAGCATCGGGTCGAGATGGTCTCCGAAGGCGCCGAACAAATCGCCACGGCCCTCGGCACGACCGCGCCGGGCATCTCGCCAGCCGTTGCCGAGCAAATCGTTGCCGCCCAGGAACACACTGTTTACGATCATGAACTGCCCGGCTTGCTCGTTGAATACGCCGACGATCCGAAGCTTTTGCACGCCGTGGCCGGTCCAGGCGCGCGCCGATTCGCGGGGCTCGTCCAGCAGGGGGCACGTTTGTCATTGGTCGCTTTGCGCGCAGTGGACACACCACGCGGTTTGCGCGTGGTTGCTTTGCGCGTGCCGATTACGCCAGAATTCCTGACCACCCTTGCCCCTGACCTCGGTGTCGTCCACGTTGACGTTCTAGAACGCTACGATCCTACGCGGCCCGCTAGCGTCCTGTACCCCTTTGGCGACGTAAAATATTCCGCCGTTCGCCGCGTCAGCGCGCGTAACCGCGCCTTACAGCCCAAGGTGATGTGGCTCGACCCGATCATCACCGGCGTCTCGAAATTTGAAGCGGTGTACCTCGAAGAGGAAGTCGCCTCCCGCGAACAGAGTGGAGGCGCCTCCCTGCGACGCGAAGGCGCCGCCATTCAGAAGGGCTGGCCGGTAGTCGCCTCATTCAACGCGCGTCCCTCGAGCCTAAACTCTCGCATCTTCTCGTCCATCGGTGAACTCGGCATCATCTATTTGTTGCCTTTTATTTTGGTAGTCGTCGCGCTGCTGGTGATTGAAGCGGCGGCACTTTTCACCGGCATTGTAATGACCCGCCGCATCACCACCGCGGTCGACGATCTCTACGCCGCCACGCGCTACGTGCAGTCTGGCGATTTTACGCATCGCGTCCGCGTGGATCGCCAGGATCAATTGGGCGTGCTGGGCGAATCCTTCAACGAGATGACCGGTTCGGTCAGCAACTTGATCGACGAAAAATCTCGCCGGCAGCGGCTCGAAAATGAAATCTCCATCGCCAGGGAAGTGCAGAATCAGCTGTTTCCGCGCCAAATCCCGTCGGTGCCCGGCGTAGAGATTGAAGCCATCTGCAAAGCCGCCCGCGCGGTGAGCGGCGACTACTACGACTTCATTCAGATCAGCCCCACGCAGGTGGCGATCGCTATCGCCGATATTTCCGGCAAGGGAATTTCCGCCGCGCTCCTAATGGCCAGCTTGCAGGCAGCGTTGCGCAGCCAAATGCTGGCGCCGGGGAGCGAGGCGTTGAGCGCATCGGAACTCGTGTCGCGGCTCAACAAGCACCTGGTGCGCAACACGGGTGACGACCGCTTCGCGACGTTTTTTATCGCGGTGTATGATTCGACCTCTCGCACGCTACGCTACTGCAATGCTGGACACCTTCCGACGTTCTTGCTTTGCCCCACAGAAACGCTGCACCTTGACAAAGGTGGCATGGTTCTAGGAGTCATCGAGGACTACGATTACGAAGAGGGCATCGTCACCGTGCCGTGCGATGCGCTGCTCATTGGCTACAGCGACGGGTTGATCGAGCCGGAGAATGTGTACGGCGAGGAATTCGGTATACCGCGGCTTGAACAAGCCGCGGTTCGCGTGCAAACCTTGACGCCGCGCGAAGTCTGCGAGTCGCTCATGGCCAGCGTCGAGGAGTGGGCGGGCACGCCTGAGCAAGCCGATGATATGACGGTGCTCGTGGCACGCTTGAAGTAGTCGCAAGAGCGGTGCGCCATCGTTTTGCGGTCCATGCAATTCGGCGACGCTGGGCTATACTGGCTTTTGTAGCAGACTTTGACCACGACTTTCTGATGCGATTTTTGCTTGCGATTTTTCTATCGTGATTTGCGGTGGATAAGCTGCGGAAGATTGCGCTGCATCGCGGCGGCAACGTGGGTTAAGTAGTGCGAGACGAGGATAGAGCATGTCGCTGAGGAATCGAGTGGCGTTGGTGACGGGTGGCAGCCGCGGAATTGGACGGGGCATTGCCACGCGTCTGGCGAAAGATGGCGCGCGCGTGGCGATCGCCTACCGCTCGAACAAAGCGGCGGCGCAGCAAACGCTGCGCCAGATCCAGACGGCTGGCGCCGATTGCGTGGCTGTAGAGACCGATATCGCTGATTCGGGCCGCGCCGAACAACTGGTGCAGACGGTGGTCGAGCGCTTCGGACGGCTCGATTTGCTGGTGAATAATGTGGGAGATTTTCGCTGGGGAACGCTCAGCGAATCCTCGCTCGATGAGTGGAAAAGCATTTTTGTCTCCAATCTGATGACCGTCGTTTACGTAAGCCGGGCTGCTTTGCCGCACATGCGTAAAGGCCGCTGGGGACGCATCATTAATATGGGCGCGGTTGGCGCGGAGCGCGCTTTCGGCCAGGCGAAGATTTCGGCGTATGCAGCGGCAAAGGCGGCGGTGGTGGCGCTGTCGCGTTCGTTGGCGCTTGAAGAAGCTAAGAACGGCATTACGGTGAATGTCGTAAATCCCTCCAGCATTGATGAAAACGAATTGACGATTGACGAGGCGCGCAAGATTCGCGATGCGCGGTTTCCTATCGGGCGTCCTCCTACCACGGAAGATGTGGCGGCTGCCGTGGCGTTCTTCGCATCCGAAGAGGCGGAGTACGTGACTGGGCAGGTAGTTAACGTGAGCGGCGGGTGGATGCTGTAGGGAGTGGCTGGCTGCTGCGGCTGCCCTTTCACCATTCTGGGAATTCAGTCCCGGGGAGCGAAGCCGGAGAACACCCTTGGCAGCCTCCCCCCGGGTTTTGCGAAAGTGCTACAACGGCAAGGGGCTTGAAGTGCTTTGTTTTGCAAGAGTTCATGCTGCTGGGTTTACTGGGGTTCGTTCGATAGTCGTTACCTCCCTTTTTCGATCGATAATCCAAGGACAAGCCTGCCCATCGGCTAGATTTGTCCCGATAAAAAGGTGCGGGACCAGAGAGGCGCGGGCGGTCACATGCGGGTAGCTGGAGACGATGGCCGTCTCGCGGCGTGCCTCGATTCCCCGATTGTCGGGGCGCGACTCTCTCTATAGCGTCTCCGGGTTACACTACTCTCTGACATGAAAGCACTTACTGCAGCGGAGATGCGCGACGTCGATCGGATCACCTCCGACCGCTACAAAATATCTGGCGCGCAACTTATGGAGGCGGCGGGGCAACACGTTGCCGATGCAGTGTTGCGCCTTGGCGGCGCTGGGGCTGATGGGCGGATCGTGGTGCTTTGCGGAAAAGGTAACAACGGGGCTGACGGACTCGTCTGTGCGCGTTACCTGAAAAATGCCGGTCGCGATCCGCAGGTGTGGTTCTTTGGCGGTGAGCCGAAGCCCGGCACGGACGCTGGCGACAATTTCCAGCGCTGGAAGCAGGTTAGTGAGCGCACGACCTTTATTGAGGACGCGGCGGCTTGGGAGAAGATACGGCCCGGCATCGGGAACGCGCAGATCATTGTCGACGCGCTGCTTGGCACCGGGCTGCGAGGGGCGGCTGAAGGGTTAGTTGCGGCAGTCATCGAAGAAGTAAATCGCGCTTCGAGGAGTGCCACGGCGGCGAATCCGGCGCTGATTCTTGCGGTTGATACTCCGTCGGGGTTGCCGTCCGATGGGCAAGCTGCAGCCGGGCCAGTGCTCTGCGCGCACCGCACCGTCACCTTCACCGCGCCAAAGCTCGGGCAACTTGAATCGACAGACGCGGCCAAAGCCGGCGCGCTGGACGTGGTTCAAATTGGCTCACCACGCGCCTTGGTGGAAGAAATCGGCAGAGGACCGCTGCGCTGGGCGGAGGCTCAGGAATTTGCGCAGATCCCGCTGGTGCGTCCATGGGACTCCAATAAGGGCGTCTATGGCAATGCCTTACTTGTTGCCGGTTCGACGGGCAAAAGCGGGGCGGCGATTCTTTGCGGCAGTGCGGCGTTGCGCGGGGGCGCGGGCTTGGTGACGATCGCGACTCCGGCGCCGGTTCTGCCGATGGTGGCTGCGGCGCATCCGGAGTACATGACCGAGCCTCTTGAAGCTACCAGCAGCGGAACGGTAGCTTCAAGCAACCGAACCAGTCACCATTTCGCGAAACTTCTGGAAAAGAAATCCGTAATCGGTATGGGCCCGGGCCTTGGCACCGAGCCCGAGACGCAGGGCTTCATTCGCGACGTGGTGCGCAATGCGGAGATTCCGATTGTGCTCGACGCGGACGGCCTGAACGCTTTTGCGGGTCAAGCCGACGCGCTCGCCGACAGAAAGAGCAAATTTCTCGCGGTTACCCCGCATCCTGGCGAGATGGCGCGGCTCTGCTCGAGAAGCATCAAAGATGTGCAAGCGACGCGCCTCAAAACCGCGCTGGACGGAGCACGCCGCTGGAACGCGCATGTGATCTTGAAAGGTTTTCATACCCTCGTTGTTTCACCCGATGGCGCAGTATTCATCAACACCAGCGGCAATCCGGGGCTTTCCAAAGGTGGCTCTGGCGACGTGCTCACGGGTTTGCTGACTGCGCTTACCTCGCAGTTCGGAACTACGGACTGGCATCGCATTCTCGCGCTTGGCGTTTATCTCCATGGGAAAGCCGCGGAAATTGCCACCGCACACACGGATATTTCGGGCCTGCTTTCCAGCGAACTCGTAAACGCTTTGCCACTGGCACGCCGCGCGCTGCTACAGGAGTTGCAACAAAGTGCCTGAAAATGGAGCCTCCCAAAAAAACGTGCCTGAAGCCATGGTCAGCTCGGTGGTGACAAGTTCCGCGGAAGAAACGACCGCTTGGGGCAGGGAATTCGCCAAAACATTGGTAGCGCCCGCGCTGGTTTTGCTCACCGGCGATCTCGGCAGCGGTAAGACCACGCTCACCAAGGGGCTTGTTGCGGGGCTGGGCGCAGCCGAGGAAGAAGACGTTACCAGCCCTACCTTCACTCTGGTCCATGTGTACGGCAAAGAAAAAAAGGTTTTTCACGCGGACCTG
>JBEKVU010000152.1:0-8750 GCA_049513775.1 Candidatus Acidiferrum sp. | reverse complement strand
ACGACATCTATCTCGAAATCAAGGACTCTGAAGAGAGACGCAGAAAAAAGGGATTGCCCCGGCGTTTGGTGATCCTGCCTGGTTGGGATATGTCCGACGAGGAACGCTACGACGAGGAGCAAGCCCAAGGCGAAAGCGGGCCGCGAACAAGGCTCAGAAAACAACGAAGAAATATAAATCGAGCCATTCAAAACCATCACTACGTGCAACAGACCGCCCACAAACACAGGTACCACGCTGACGCTGGAAAAGGATACGACCAATGGCGAAACGTAAAGCACCCGCGAGGCGAACGACGCGACCGCGTTCTTCGGGGCGGCGGTATCCCGGCGTCCAAGGCAATGTTGAGAATTACGTCAGTCATTCCATTGACGACGGAACGCTCTGCGTCAATGTTTGTTTCAACCACAACGTCTTCTGATTTCTCGTCCACAAAAACTGCGACTAATTTTGTGCTTGCGGTGTCGGTTGCGATACCCGCGTCACGCTACGTGAGCTTCGAGAGTATTTTTTTTTGATTTGCCACGATGGTATTCAAGAGGGACTGGTTCTTTAGGATGGAGGCTTGGTTTTTCTTGATGGTCTCCTGATTCGCTTTGATGGTGCCCTGATTTGCGAGGATTGATTTTTGATTGCGCAAGATCTGTTTCTGGTTTGCGATCACGGCGTTGTCGGACATGGGCGAGCTTCCTTTGGTTTCGTAGTTGGATACATACATTTCGCGGGAGCGAACAGAGCGACCGGGAAACAGTTGGGTATCTTGGGCTTCACACCGAAAGACGTCAACGTGATTTCTACCTGTCAGTACCTCGTTTGGCCAGGTTGGTCAACGAGGGGATAATACAAATATACTATTGAGAGTCGGGTGGGCGCCGGAAGAGAATGGCTCACCTAAAGTCGCGGATGCTGATTGCCGCGTGAAAGCGGGGGTGACCGCATGGCAGTATCTTCTCCTGCGATTCAAAGCGCACATTTTCCGGCGGCGGCCGGTTCCAGCCTGTACGAGAAGTTGAACGCGCAGTGGCATGAGCGGGCGTTGCAGGTCTTCATGGCGATCGTGTTGGCGCACTGGGGCGAACACCTGGTCCAGGCCTATCAGATATGGGTGATGAACTGGCCACGGCCGAAAGCCAATGGGATCTTGGGGCTTTGGTATCCCTGGCTGATCAAATCGGAAACGTTGCACTACGGCTATGCGCTGGTGATGCTCATTGGGATCTGGGTGTTACGGAAGGGTTTTACGGGACGGGGCCGAACCTGGTGGACAGTCGCCTTGGTCATTCAATTCTGGCATCACATCGAACACTTGCTGCTGATTACGCAAGCGACCATACATCACAATTTTTGGGGCAAGCCGGTGCCGGTGAGCGTGCTGCAGCTATTCTTCCCGCGCGTGGAATTGCATCTTTTTTATAACACCATTGTGTTCATTCCGATGGTGATCGGGATGTACTACCACATGTTTCCGCCCCAGGGGGAAGAAGGTCTATCGGTTTGCAGCTGCGAATGGAGCAAGCACGAGGCGAAAGGCGCCGCGCCCTCCGTCGCTTGAGGGAATTAATTTTTTTGGCGAACCATTCGTTGTGGCGAAAGCTTTGCGATGGCGGCCGCCCTCAATCAACTGAGTATCGCGTCAACTCTTCAGCAACGCTTGGGTAGATCTTTCCATGGGCCGGAACCGATTGTCCGGTATTGCCGCCGGGCTTCTTCTGCTAGTGGTGGACCTTCGTTCGGGCGGATGTGCTAGGGCTCCTAGTGCGCCAGACGACGTCGCGTTTTCTTGTGAGAGTGATCCCGCCGCGCCGCGCATAGGCGCCAACATCTTCGCGGTTACGCTGACCAGCAAGGCTGGCGCGCCGATAGGCGGGGCGCACGTTGCGATTGAGGGCGATATGACGCATCCAGGTATGAGCCCGGTCTTTGGCGCGGCGAAAGAGATCGCGCCCGGGAAATACCTGGGCACGCTGGAACTTACCATGCGCGGCGATTGGACGATTTTGTTCCATATTACGCTGGCGAGCGGGCACACTTTGGAACGCCAGTTACAGATGCGAAGTCTTCGGGCAAACTAAGTTCGTTGAGCACGCTATCCTCCAATCCGCCGCTGCTGCCAGTGGATGAACGCCGTTTTGATTTGCTGCGCGTTGCGGGCATTGGGGGATTTTTGCGCTGGCGGCACTCGCGGACGATGCTCCAAATTCCCGTGCTGCTCGTGGCCGCGGTAATGATTTTGCACGGGTTGCTCGGTCCCACGCTGGCGCCGAAGAATTTGGCGACGGTGCTGACGTGGGTGCATTTTCGCGGAGTGCTTGTTCTGGTGCTGCTGTGCGCGGGGAATTTTTTTTGCCTGGCCTGCCCGTTCCTGCTGGTGCGCAACGCGGCGCGGCGATTGTTTCGTCCGCGATTTGACTGGCCGCGCTGGCTGCGGAATAAATGGATTTCTGTGGGGCTGTTCGCCGGGATTCTGTTTACCTACGAACTGTTTTCTTTATGGTCCTCGCCGTGGTGGACCGCGGCGCTGGCGCTGGCGTATTTCGCCGCCATCCTTCTGATTGACGGGCTTTTCAAGCACGCGGCGTTCTGCAAATTCGTTTGTCCCATCGGACAGTTCAATTTTATCGCGTCGACGCTTTCACCGCTGGAGGTGCAGGTGCGCGATCATGCCGTTTGCGACCGGTGCGCGACCAAAGACTGCATTCGCGGCCGTCGCGAACCTGTTTCGCGGAAGCCTCAGGCGTTCGCGACAAGCTCATCTATCGCCGCCTCATCCGGCAACGCGTCCGGATTGGTAATTTTGCAACGCGGCTGCGAGTTGGCGCTCTATCTGCCGCGCAAAGTCGGCAACATGGATTGCACCTTTTGTCTGGATTGCGTGCACGCTTGCCCGCATGAAAATATCGGCGTCATGGGCCGCCCGGCGGCTTCGGATCTGATGATCGGCCGAATCCGTTCGGGCATCGGTTACCTCTCGCAACGGAGGGATATCGCAGCGCTTGCCGCGGTTTTTACTTTTGGCGCGCTGGTCAACGCCTTCGGCATGGTTAGTCCGGTGTACGTCGTCGAGGCCTGGCTTGGCAAACTCCTCTCTATCAGTAACGAGGCGCCGATTCTGGGAATTATTTTTATGGTTTTTCTGATTATCGCGCCGGTGATCTTGCTTGGCGCAGCCGCATGGTTTACGCAGATCTTGCGGGGAAGTACCCTGGCGTTGGCTCCCCTGGCGGTGCGCTACAGCTACTCGCTGGTTCCCATGGGGCTTGGGATGTGGCTGGCGCACTACGGATTTCATTTTTTCACCGGTATTCTGACCATTGTGCCCGTCACGCAATCGGCGCTCGCTGACCTTGGCGTACGTTTGCTTGGTGCGCCGCATTGGACGTGGACCGGGCTGCCGGTTCGTATCGTGCGGCCTATTGAGTTTGGGTTCCTGCTCCTGGGCTTTGCCGGCTCGCTCCTCGTGGCGCATCAGTTATCGGAAGAAGATTCGCCGCTTAATCCGAGGCGCGCCTTTTTACCGTGGGCGACGGTTTGCGTGGTTCTTGTCGTAGCTTCGATATGGCTAATGTTTCAGCCCATGGAGATGCGCGCCACGCTGATGGGAGCTTGAGAAATCTACATGAGATCGCCAATGACACCGCCGTTGAGATCTCCACGCGTTGTACGCGCCTGCGTCTCTACTAGCTTTCTGATGACGCTCTTGTCCTTGCCCGTGCGCGCCCATAACGGCCCGCCATTTCCCATCATCACCGACCAACGCGTCGGCCCTTGCGTCGTTTCCCTCTGGATCCATCCGGATATCGGCACCTCCCCGATCTTCGTGTTGGTCGATCCCGCGCCCGGCGGCGCAATCCCCAAAGACCTGAAATTGGAAATCGGTATCCAGCCCGTCAGCCGAAGGCTTCCGGAAGTTATCTATCCCGCCACCATTGCCGACCAGCGCGGCCAGCTTGAATACAAAACGGATGTTGAATTCGATCGCCAGGAATTTTGGAGCGTACGGCTGATACTGATGAGTGCCGCGGGCGGTGGCGAGGCCCTGGCGAAAGTAGAAGCTACGCCTGTCGGTTATGGCCGTTGGGATTTATTGCTGTTCGCGTTGCCGTTTTTGGCCGTGGCTTTTTTGTGGATTAAGGTCACCGCAAAACGGCGCCGCCAGCGAAAACATAGCTTGGCGCAGGCTTCCTTTGCGGACACGCGGGTGCCGTGAGAAACTGTCACCACTCGGCGGGCCGCGTTTTGCGCATCGTAACAAGAAGGGAATTCGTGTCCGAAAACAGAGCTGCTTTGGCTCTTGCGACGTTCTGCTGTGCGCCCGTCGTGCGCGTCGAATCAGGGTTTCGCATCATACGTCGTCCGAACTTTGCTCTCTTGTGCGCCGTCCTCTGCCTTAGTTTGTGCTCGTGCCATTCCGCTGACAAGCTGCCCGAAAAATCCTCGCAGAAATACATCGCGGCAGTCTCAGCGTTTTACATCGGGCTCGGCGCATTACAGGTCGGCGATGACATTCATGCGGAGAGCAAGCTTTCCGAATTTACTACGCTGGTGCCAGGCGAACCCGCAGGTTGGGCGGATTGGGGCGTGCTGGCGCTGCGCCAGCGAAAACTCGATGCCGCCGCGCAGCGGCTGGAACGCGCACGCACCCTGGCGCCCAAGAACGATCAGATCGATCAGCTGTTGGGTTACCTGGAAAGCAGCCGGGGAAATTCCGCAGCCGCGATTGCCGATTGGCGGCAGGCGGTTGAGGTTAATCCGGGCAACTATCGCGCGGCGTATCAACTTGCCGAAGAAGTGGAGCGCCAGGGCGACGCTAATAGCGACGCGGAATATCTAAAGCTAATTCAGAAGATTTTGGCGGCGCAGCCCGGAAATCTTGCGGCGCAACTTGAGCTTGGCCGCGTCGCAGCGAAGAATAGCGATGCCGCGACGTTGCACGCGGTGCTGACGCAGATCACCGCGCAATCTGCGAATTGGCCGGCGGAGGTGAAGGCGCAGTTGACCGCACTGCAAAACGCCGCCGACAGCAACAACCCACAATCCGCCGCTGTGCGCACGACCTTCCTGCGGAATTCGCTTATGCGCGTACCGGAGTTTCGTGAAAGCCTGGCGGTGCTGAAGGCCCCCGCGGGAGAGGAAGCGGAGCCAATCACGCATTTTATCCGCCTCGCGCCGCCGGATTTCACCCCCGCGCCTGCCGACACTGCGCTGGCGTTCGTCTTGAAGCCGGTTCCGGATGGCGATGCCGCTTCATGGACCTGGATCGGCGCGATCGCCCTGGGAAGCGCGGGCGCTCCGGTGATTGGCTTGGCGAACGGCCGCGAGGTGCGGCTCTCCACGGGCGCGAAATTTCCTTTCCCCGGTGGCGCCGCGAACGTCGCGCCTCTTCCCGAGGGTATCGTGCAGATCGATTTTAACTATGACTTCAAGACCGATCTGGTGCTCGCGGGAGCGGGCGGCGTTCGCTTGATGCGGCAGGATGCACCCGACAAATTCACCGATGTTACGGCCAAAACAAAGTTGCCGAAAAGCATAACGAGCGCCAGCTATACCGGCGCGTGGGCTGTCGATATTGAGGCGGACGGCGACCTGGACATCGTTCTCGGCAAGAAAGAAGGGCCGGGGCAAGTTTTGCGAAATAATGGCGACGACACCTTTACGGTGATCGAGCCATTCCCCGGAATCTCCGGAGTTCGCGCGTTTGCCTGGGCGGACTTCGACGCAGATGGCAATGCCGACGCGGCGATTATCGACGGCGCCGGCAAGCTGCACATTTTTCATAACGAGCGGCAGGGACAATTCCGCGAAGTTGCCTTGCCGGCAAATTTGTCGGATGTGAAAGCGCTTGGCGTAGCCGATACAAATAACGATGGTGTCCTGGACTTGCTGGTTGTCGAATCGACCGGCGCGATCGCGAGCGTTTCATTCAGCGAAAAGAGTGGATGGGATGTTGCACCGCTCGTAGAGATCCCGGACCCTGCGCAAACTCTCGCTGGTGAGGTGCGGCTTCGCATCGCGGATTTGGACAATAACGGCGCGCTTGATCTCATTCTGAGTCCGCTAGCTTCTCAGGCCGGGCAATCGGTGCCCACGCCGCTGATTTGGCTCGGCGATGCCGCGGGAAAATTTACCCTCCTCGAACATCGGCCAGGTCCGGCCACAATTCTTGATATCGCAGATGTGAGCGCCGACGGGCGACTCGACCTGCTCGGTTTCGATGCTGCGGGCAAGCCGTTGCAAGGCGCGAATCATGGTTCCAAAAATTACCACTGGCAGATCGTCCGGCCACACGCCAAGCAAGCGGTCGGCGATCAACGCATCAATCCTTTCGGCGTTGGCGGCGAAATCGAAATTCGTTCCGGCTTGCTCGTGCAAAAACAACCGATCGACGGGCCACAATTGCATTTTGGCCTGGGCAACCAGACCAGCGCGGAAGTAGTGCGCGTGGTATGGCCGAACGGGACGGTAAGAGCCGAGTTCGGCGTGCCAGCGGATCAGGACGTCGTAACCGAGCAGCGCTTGAAAGCCTCCTGTCCATTTCTTTTCGCTTGGAACGGCACGAAGATGGATTTCGTGAAGGATGCCGTCCCTTGGGGCTCCGCCATTGGCCTGCGCATCAACACCATCGGCACCGCCAAAATCGCCACCACCGGCGAGTGGTATAAAATTCGCCGCGACCAACTCGTTCCACACGATGGTTACTATGACCTGCGCATCACCGCCGAGCTTTGGGAGGTCTACTACTACGATCGCATCGCGCTCATGACCGTCGATCACCCTGCGGGGACGGAAATCTATGTCGACGAGCGTTTCGTGATCCCACCGCAGAAGCTCGCGTTCACCACCGTGGCCACCCCGCACCCCATCGCTCGCGCCACGGACGACCACGGCAACGACGTCACCGAAATTGTTCGCAGCCTGGATGGCCGCGCGCTGGACACCTTTGGCCGCGGCCAATATCAGGGCATCACTCGCGACCATTATGTGGAAATCGATTTGGGCGACGATGCTCCAAAAAGTGGCCCGCTCTACCTCATCGCGCAGGGCTCCATTCACGACACCGAATCCTCCATCAACGTCGCCGTTACGCAAGGCAAACGCTGGCACGCACAAGGCCTGAGCGTCGCAGTTCCCGACGGACACGGCGGATGGGTGACGGCGCAATCGAATCTCGGCTTCCCTGCGGGCCGCAAAAAGACGGTCCTCTTCAATCTGACGAATATTTTCCGCCCCGGAACTCCGCGCCGTGTGCGCCTGCGCACGAATCTTGAAATTTATTGGGATTGTATCGAATGGGCTCAGGGCGCGCGGGATGCGCAGGTGAAGACGCAGACTCTCGATGCGGATGCCGCCGATCTGCACTACCGCGGTTATTCCGTGATCAATCGCCCCGATGCCGGCGCTCCCGAGGTTCCCGACTACGATCAAATGATGGGTAGCAAACAGCGTTGGCGCGATCTGATCGGCTACTACACGCGCTACGGCGACGTGCGCGAATTGCTAAAAAATATTGACGATCGCTACGTAATCGTCAACTCCGGCGACGAGATGTCCTTGCGTTTTGCGGAGCAGCCACCGCCACCCGCCGGATGGCTGCGCGATTTCATCGTCATCGGCGACGGCTGGATCAAGGACGGCGATTTCAATTCCACATTTTCCAAAACAGTTCTGCCTTTGCCGTATCACGGCAAAGACTTGTACGTCACCCCGCCGGGGCGACTTGAAGACGAATACGTCTATCGCCAGCACCCCGAAGATTGGCAAAACTACCACACGCGCTACGTGACGCCAGACGTGTTCCAAAATTCCCTCAGGAGCGCGCCACCCAAGTGAAACGCCGGCCCACGGCAAGAGTTATTTTGGCCATAATCTTCGTGGGCTTGGTGTTTTCCCCTATCATTGCCCGGCGATTGGCCGCACGCCGCGCAAGCGCGAAAACGCGGCTTGATCTGCAGACCGCGCTGGCGCGCCACGGTTTTTATTTGCAAGAAGTCTCGCACGCGGCAGGAGTGGATTTTGTGCACCAGGCGCCCACGCTCGACCCGCGCCTCGACCACATCATGCCGCAAGTCGCTTCCATGGGCGCATCCGTTTCCATCGTCGATTTCGATCGCGATGGCTGGCCGGACATCTACGTCACCACCAGCAAAGAGGGCGGCAAGAACGCGCTGTATCGCAATATGCATGACGGCACTTTCAAGGACGTCGCGGAAGAGCTCGGTGTCGCGGAGGTGAATCAACTCGGCACCGGCGTTTCGATGGGCGCCGTCTGGGGCGACTATGACAACGATGGCTACGAAGATCTGCTATTGATCAAGTGGGGCAAGCCGGAGCTGTTTCACAACGATGCCGGCCATGGGTTTACGCCTGTGACCGAGCAGGCGGGCCTCCCGCCATGGATCAACGCCAACACCGCGCTGTGGTTTGACTACGACGGCGACGGTTTGCTGGATCTTTTTATCGGCGGCTACTACGCCGAAGACGTTGACCTCTGGCATCTCTCATCCACCAAAATGATGCCGGACAGTTTTGAGTACGCGAAAAATGGCGGCCGCAAATATCTGTTTCACAATCTTGGCAATGGGAAATTCGAAGAAGTCAGCGAAAAGATGGGCATCAACAGCCGTCGCTGGGCGCTGGCAAGCGTCGCGGCAGACCTGCGCGGCACGGGTCACCCGGACCTCTTTATCGCTAATGACTACGGCGTTTCCGAACTTTATTTCAACGACGGTAAGCGTTTTCGCGAGGTCGGCGAA
>JBEKVU010000151.1:0-8761 GCA_049513775.1 Candidatus Acidiferrum sp. | reverse complement strand
TGCCCGGGGTCAGGTATTTCCCGCAAGAACCAGACATAAGATCTTCGATCGCTACCAGGAATCTGGTGTGCAAGGGTTGACCGACAAAAGCCGTCGTCCTCATCACTATGCGCACAAGCTGCCCTTCTCTAGAAACGTGCGTTAAAAAAATCGGTAGATAACTTATCAAGCGAAGTTGTGGGAATCGTTTGCTCGATTTTCAGGTGGCCGACGCGCGCCGAAAATATTAGCAGGGGAGCCTAGAAAGTAGGAGCACACGGACAGTTACCGAGCGGCAAAGGAAACGGCGTCGGCCTGTTCCGCTCGCTAGTGACGGATTTAGAAACCGCGGCAAAACCCACGGCGAAACCACGGCAAACCAAAAGCAAAAGACACGGCGCGGGAATCTGATATTCTGATTCGCTGTGTGTGCACGACCAAACGATCTGATTCGAGTGATCAAATAAAATGCATGACCTTTCTTATTTTCGGGAACACCTGGACGTATTTGCCGAGATGGCGAAGAGCCGGCACATTACTTTGGATTTGGAGGCCTTTCGGACGTTTGACCGGGAGCGGCGGGAGCTGATTACGCAGACGGAGGCGCTGAAGGCGAAGAGGAATAAGGCCAGCGACGAGATTGCGCGCATCAAGAAGGAGAAGGGGGACGCGTCGGCGCTACTGGCGGAGATGGCCGGGGTGTCCAAGCAGATTAAAGAGAGCGACGAGCGGATTACGAACCTGGACGGAATACAGCGGGAGATGATGCTGGGGATACCGAATTTGCCGCACTCGAGCGTGCCGGTCGGTGGTGGTGCGGAGGACAACGTGGAGGTGCGGCGTTTTGGAGCGCCGCCTGCGTTTGATTTTCTGCCGCAACCGCATTGGGAAGTCGGAGAGCGCGCGGGGATCTTGGATTTGGCGGTGGCGACGAAGATTACCGGGGCGCGATTCGCGGTGTACAAGGGTTGGGGAGCGCGGCTCGAACGGGCGCTGGCTAATTTTTTTCTGGATGTGCACACCCGGGAGCACGGCTATACGGAGATCTTGCCGCCCTTTTTGGTGAATACGGCGTCGCTGATGGGGTCCGGGCAGTTGCCGAAGTTTGCGGCGGATTTGTTTAAGGTGGCGGATACCGATTTTTGGCTGACGCCGACTTCGGAAGTCGAACTGCACAATATGTATCGCGACGAAACGGTTGGCGAGGATGTTTTGCCGATCAACGTGACGGCCTGGACGGCGTGTTTTCGTTCGGAGGCGGGCGCGGCGGGGAAAGATACGCGAGGGATTTTGCGGCAGCACCAGTTTCAGAAGGTCGAGTTATTTAAGTTTACGCGGCCGGAGAAAAGTTACGAGGAGCACGAGAAGCTCGTGGCGAACGCCGAGACGATTTTGCAGAAGCTGGGGCTGCACTATCGGACGATGCTGCTGTGCACCGGGGATATGGGCTTTGCATCGGCGAAGACGTATGACATTGAAGTGTGGCTGCCTGCGGCGAAGGAGTTTCGCGAGATTTCTTCGTGTTCAAACTGCGAGGCGTTTCAGGCGCGGCGGGCGGGGATTCGATACAAGCCGAAGGCTGGGGGCAAATCGGATTTTGTACACACGCTCAATGGCAGCGGGCTGGCGGTGGGACGGACGTGGATCGCGGTGGTGGAAAACTACCAGCAGGCGGACGGGTCGATCGTGGTGCCGGAGGCTCTGCGGCCGTATATGGGGATCGAGCGGATACCGGCGGGTGGGTAGGCTGGGGGACCGCTGACGCCCTGGGTGACTCGCTATAATATTGATAATAATATGCTTATGCGCCGATGGCACCTTGGGGAAGAGGCCTGTTGCAAAACAGGCATGGCCGGATAGGTCGCGCAACTCATTGAAATTGCACATTTTCGTTTGACGCGAGGTTTTGCGCTTGCTTACACTCGCCTCACGGCGCTCTCGCGCTACCGCGACACCTATTGGTGGCGCGCGTAGTCCAATAGCAGGGCGCAACTTATGGAAACAATTGCTCGCTTGGTGCGGTTTCTGGTGTGGGTGCTGGTGCTGTCGTGGGCGCTTCGGCTGATTGGCCGGCTGGCGGGTTGGGCGCTGCGACGGGCGGCGGGGACGGGGCAGGCGGCGACTGGAACTGCGGAAAGCTCCGCGGGAACGGCCGCGGCTGGAGCGCAACTTAGAGCGCGGCGCTTGGTGCGCGATCCGGTTTGCGGGATGCATTTGGCCGAGACGCTGGCGATTCCCTTTCGCGAGGGCGGGGAACTGAGGCATTTTTGTTCGGTGGCGTGCCGCGATACGTATGCGAATGGGATTCTGCGGCGGGCCGCCGGCGCTTAGCGAGCGCTAAGCGATTTTCTGGCAAGACAATTTTTGTTTTGGGCCAAGTGACCAACGCACGTAAATGACGTAGGTAAGCAACGGAAGCATTACTCGAGCCGCTAGAGATCACGAAACTCGAGACTCGCTGGGGTTCAGAAAAGGATTTTAAAAAATGGCCACGGTAGCGAAGCCCACAACGCCGATTCGACCGCTCGGAGCGCCTCCGATGGTGCCGCGGATTGCGCCGCGCGAGGATTTGAATCCGTTTCGTATCGCGCAGATGCAGTTTGATATGGCGGCGGAGTTTTTGAAGCTGGACCAGGGACTGCGACAGATTTTGCGGACGCCGAAGCGCGTGCTGGAAGTGGCGATTCCGACGAAGCTGGACAACGGGCAAGTGAAGGTGCTTACCGGCTATCGCGTGCAGCACAACATGGCGCGCGGGCCGGCCAAGGGCGGGGTGCGGTTTCATCCGAACGTGACGCTGGACGAGATTAAGGCGCTGGCGTCGGCGATGACGTGGAAGACGGCGGCGGTGAATATTCCGTTTGGCGGAGCCAAGGGCGGCGTGATTTGCGACCCGAAGCGCATGTCCAAGAGCGAACTGGAGCGTATGACGCGGCGTTATGCGAGCGAAATTTTGCCGTTTATCGGGCCGGACATGGATATTCCGGCGCCGGACATTTATACGGACGCGCAGACCATGGCGTGGATGATGGACACCTATGCGATGACGACGGGGCATGCGTCGCACGCGGTGGTGACGGGCAAGCCGATGAGTATTGGGGGGTCGGCGGGCAGCGCGGAGGCGACGGCGCAGGGTTTGGTGCATGTGGTCGAAGAGGCGTGCAAGCTGAAGAAGATTTCTTTGCGTGGTGCGACCATTGCGATTCAGGGATTTGGCAATGCGGGGGCGACGGCGGCGCGGCTGTTTGCGGATAAGAAGGCGAAGATCGTGGCGCTCAGCGATACGCGCGGCGGGGTGACGAATTCGCGCGGGATCGATCCGATCAAGGCCTATCGGTACAAAGAGCGGTCTGGGACGGTTGTGGGCATGCCTGGGGCTTCGCGCATTTCGAATGATGATTTGTTGACCATGAAGTGCGACATCCTGGTGCCGGCAGCGCTCGAGAATGTGATTACGCTGCAGAACGCGGATGCGATTAAGGCGCGCATCGTGGCGGAGGCTTCGAATGGGCCGACGACTCCGCATGCCGACGAGATTTTGGCGCGGCGCGGGATTATTGTGTTGCCGGATATTTTGACGAATGCCGGCGGCGTGACGGTGAGTTATTTTGAGTGGGTGCAGAATCAGCAGGGCTTGGTGTGGGACGCGGAGGAAGTTACGGCGCGTCTGCAAAAGACGATCGTGCGCGCCTTTCACGAAATGGTCGAGACGATGCGCAAGCATCACGTGCCGCCTCGCGCGGGGGCGATGATCTTGGCGGTGAATCGGGTAGCTGAAGCGACCTTGGTGCGCGGGCTTTTCCCCTGAGATTTTTCCGCGGTCAAGCATATCTTCCGGGGCTCGCGGCCAGCCTCAAGTGGCGGTAATCAAAAAAAATCAGAACGCTTGCTTCATGCGCCCGGGCAAGCTGCGGCGCAACCTGGTGCGCCCCTAGAAGCGCGTTGCGCGTCGTGTTGCCCAGTAGGAAGGAACCTCGGAAAAGTTTTTGTTGCTTGGGTCGAGAACCGCGCGTACATTCGCAAGTGCCGGGCGTTTTCTTGCCGCGCGAGGGAGATTTCCCTGCGCGAGGAAGCGTGACCGGCTATTTTCGTCGTAGTAGCGGGAACGAGCGAGAGCCACTGGCAAGACGATGAGCAATCACAATCATCAGGAATACGCGGCGCCGCCGATTTTGTTGACCATCGCGGGATTCGATCCTTCGTGCGGGGCGGGGATGACGGCGGACCTGAAAACATTTGCGGCGCATGGTTGTTATGGCGTGGCGGCGATTACCTCTATCACGATTCAGAATACCCAGGGCGTCACAGCAGTGCACAATACGCCGAGTTCGGAATTGCGCGAGCAGCTTGAAGCGCTGGCCGGCGATTGCGAAATTGCCGCCGTCAAGATCGGCATGCTGGGGAATCGCGGCAATGCCGTCGCGGTAACGGAGTTTCTGGACGCGCACAAATTCGCACACGTTGTGCATGACCCGGTCATGAAATCGTCGAGCGGGACGGAACTGCTGGACTCCGGCGGGATCAAATACCTGATGGCGGAATTGTTGCGACGCGCCAGCGTAATCACGCCGAATGTGCCGGAAGCGGAAATTCTGACGGGCATCATTATCAAAGACCTAGCGAACATGGAGGATGCGGCGCGGAAACTGGTGGAGATGGGCGCCCGCGCGGTGATTGTGAAAGGCGGACACTTGGAACGGGCCGTCGACGTGGTGTTCGATGGAACGGATTTGGTGCCGCTGGTGGGAGACAAGCTCACCGAGCGCAATTTGCACGGCGCCGGGTGTACGTTTGCGGCAGCGCTGGCGGCGCAACTGGCGGCGGGGCGGAGTTTAGTGGAGGCGGCGACACTTTCAAAGGCTTACGTCACGAAAGCGATTGAGAAAGCGTATGCGGTGGGCAAGGGGCGGTTGCCGCTGGATCATTTTTACCGGCAGAAGATTGAGCCACTAGCGCGCGGCACGCATGAGTTGCCGACGCATGGGATGCATCCGGCGGAGTCGGGGCATTAGGGAATTTGTGCGCCTTGTGTTTACGTCGCGATCTCGTCCGGGCCGCGAGTCATTTTAGAACAAAAGAAGGTCAACAAAACGACTCGCGTTATTAGACAAGCTCGCCGACAGACGCCGCGCTAGTGCTTGAAAGCAACCCAGTCGAAAAAGCGAACCGCGATAACTCCGCCGTTACCAGCCGACCCCGCCTCCTGAACCGCCGCTGCCGCCCCCGTCGCCCGAACCCCGGGGAAGTAGCCGAAGAGGAGATGGCGCTCGTGGCGGTGATTGGTCAGGAGGCATGGGGCGACTTAAAGCAACGCCCATACGAGAATGGCGAACAGAAAGACCCGGCGTGGCATGGATGGCCTGGGGAATAGTTTAGGACCCAAGCGTGGCCAACAGCGGAACTCGCGCTGGATTACTATTTGCGTTTAGCGCACCGAATTTGCCAGGGCGGACGGCTCGGCCGCTTACGCAAGTTTGTGGGTGAATTTGCCGGCGACGATGGTGGCGATGGCGGCGCCTTTGAAGGTGCGGGCGTCGAAGGGAGAGTTGCGGGATTTGCTGGTGCTTGATTTCACGTTGTAGGTCCATTCGCGTGCTGTCGAGAAGATTGTGATGTCGGCGGGTTGGCCTGCGGCCAATTTTCGTTCAACGCCGAGGATGCGGGCTGGACCGGTGGTGAAAAGTTCTACCATGCGCATCAGGCTAATGCGGCCGCTGTTCACCAGTTGTTCCAGCGAAAGTGCCAGCGCGGTTTCAAAACCCAGAATGCCAAACGGGGCTTTGTCGAACTCGACGTCTTTTAGGGCGGGTTCGTGCGGGGCGTGATCGGTGGCGATGGCGTCTACGGAGCCGTCGGCCAGACCGTTTAGCAAGGCTTCGCGATCTTCGCGGCTGGCGAGCGGGGGATTCATTTTGTAGCGCGAATCGTACTGCACATCTTCGTCGATCAGTGTGAAGTGGTGCGGCGTCACTTCGCAGGTCACTTGCAGATTGCGCGATTTGGCGTAACGGACTTGATCGAGCGAGCCTTTGGCGCTGAGGTGCGCGATGTGTAAGCGGGCGCCGGTAAGTTCCGCAAGTTGCACGTCGCGCGCGACGCAAACGGATTCGGCGGCGGCGGGCATGCCGCGCAGTCCCAAGCGGGAGGACGTGACGCCCTCGCGCATGACGGCTCCAGCGGCGAGTGAAACATCTTCGGCGTGCTCGATCACCGGGATGTCCAGCGATTTGCAGTACTCCATGATTTGCCGCGCGAGTTTCGCGGTGGCGATGGGCTTGCCGTCGTCGGAAACCGCGACGATGCCGGCCTCTTTCATGGCGGCGATTTCGGCCAGAGCCTCGCCTTTGCTGCCGAGGCTAGCCGCGCCGATGGGCCAAACGCGCGTGGCGGCGGTGCGTGCTTTATCGATGATGAAGCGCGTGATGCTGGCGTTGTCGTTCACCGGCTTGGTGTTGGGCATACAGCAGACGGCCGTGAATCCGCCGCGTGCTGCGGACCGCGTGCCGGTGTCGATGGTTTCGCTGGATTCCTGGCCGGGTTCGCGCAGGTGGGCGTGCATGTCGATGAAGCCGGCGGCGACCATGAGGCCGGTCGCGTCGAAGATTTCCGCTTTGCTCGTGTCGCGCTGAAATTTTCCTGGCGCGGCGATTTCCGCGATCACTTCGCCGTCCAGTAGAACGTCCAGAGCGGCGTCGGTGTTGGAAGCGGGATCGAGAACGCGGCCGTTTGTGATTAGCAGCATGCGATAAATCCTTGCGGGACGATTTTCCGTGCGGCGCTTTGCGACGTGGTTGGTACGCGCATCTCAGGAATCCTTCTTATCCGTGGAGCGGCGATTGTGCTGCGGTGGTTCGCCGGCCGGATGTGTGGCGTTTTCGGCGTCGCCGGAGATCGCCAGATAGAGGAGCGCCATGCGGACGGCGATGCCGTTGGTGACTTGCTCGAGCACCACCGATTGCGCGCCGTCTGCCACTTCCGGCGTGATCTCAATGCCCCGATTCATCGGCCCGGGATGCAGGACGACTGCGTCGGGATTGGCGCGGCGGAGGCGCTCGGCGCTCAGTTGGTAGCCCAGGATGTAATCTTCGGCGGAAATGCTGGGTTCGTGCTGGCGCTCGGTTTGCACGCGAAGGACGTTGATGACGTCGGCGCCTTCGAGGGCTTCTTCCACTTTGAAGACTCGGCGAATTTTTGTTTCGGGACCGGCAATTTTTTCGAGTTCTCGGGGGACCCACATCGCCGGGCCGCAGAGTGTAAAGCGGCAGCCAAATTTTCCGAGCAGATGAATGTTCGAGCGTGCGACGCGGCTGTGCTGAATGTCGCCGAGGATGGTGACGTTTAGGTTTTCGATAGTGCCTTTGCGATCGCGAATCGTTAGCGCGTCGAGCAGGCCTTGCGAGGGAT
The DNA here is from genome assembly GCA_049513775.1 of Candidatus Acidiferrum sp. GTDB lineage: Bacteria > Acidobacteriota > Terriglobia > Acidiferrales > UBA7541 > Acidiferrum. The sequence goes on along the minus strand of JBEKVU010000151.1, from coordinate 1,378 downwards.
GTTCGTGCGTGCCGTCGCCGGCATTGATCACCGGGATATCGAGATGGCGGGCGACGAAAGCCGGCGCGCCAGATGAGGTGTGGCGCATCACCAGGCAATCGGGCTTCATGGCGTTGAGATTTTGTACCGTGTCGAGCAGGGATTCGCCTTTTTTGAGGCTGCTGGCTTCGGCTTGCAGGTTCATGGTGTCCGCGCCAAGTCGGGAAGCGGCGGTGCCAAAGCTGATGCGGGTGCGTGTAGAGTTCTCGAAGAACGCGAGGGCTACGGTTTTGCCGCGCAGTGTGGCCAATTTTTTTAGCGGGTGGCGTTGAATTTCCTGGAAGGGTTTGCTCTGATCGAGGAGAAAGGATAGTTCCGCCGCGGTGAGCGGTTCGAGGGCCAATAGGTCGCGGGTGCGCAGAGTCAAATTTTTGCTCGAGTAAGACCGTTTCCTATTTTCTCATGAATTTATAAATCGTGGCTGGGCGCCTCGGCAGGCCGGACGATAAGTCCGGAACCCACAAAGGACTTACGACTCGACGCGGTCGACCAGGACTACGCGTTCTTCTTTGTCGATTTCGTTCAGCCGGACCTCGATGATTTCGGTGTCGCTGGTTTGCACGGTGCGGCCGATGTATTGCGCTTCAATGGGCATTTCGCGGTGGCCGCGGTCGATGAGGACGCAGAGCGAGACGCGCTTTGGGCGGCCAAGGTCGAACAGGCCGTTCATGGCGGCGCGGATGGTTCGTCCGGTGTACAGCACGTCGTCGATTAAAACTAAATCCATGTTGTCGACCGCGAAAGGTATGTCGGAGGAGCGCAAGACGGCTTGCGGCGCGACTTTGGACAGGTCGTCGCGATACAGGGTGATGTCGAGGATGCCGACGGGGACGTCCACGCCGTCGATGCCGCGCATGGCTTGCGCAATTCGTTGCGCCAGGGGGACGCCGCGGCGCACGATGCCAATCAGCGCAAGATGTTTGGTGCCGCCACTGCGCTCGACGATTTCGTGGGCGACACGCTGCAGGGTACGGTCAATTTCCGAAGCGGACATCAGTTGGGCTTTTTCTACGACGCGCATGGTCGGGTAATGATAGACGAGGCTGGAAAGGAGGTAAAGGAAGTAAAGGAGGCGCAAGAAATGGAGAAATCGCCCGCGTGGTAGACTGCGGCGGCGGTTCAAGGATTGGGAGCGAAGAACATGGATCGTGGACCAAGATTGAAAATGGACTTGCTTAGAATGGCAGCCAGCGCGGTCGCGGCGCTTTCTTGGGGGACCCTCGCCGTTGCGCAAACCGCTCCGATCTCCGCGCGGCCGACGGCCGCGCAATCGGCGCCGTACCCGCACGGGCGAAACCACAACGCCGAGGATTCTCGGCCTAAGTTGGTTGTGCTTTTG
>JBEKVU010000150.1:0-8800 GCA_049513775.1 Candidatus Acidiferrum sp. | reverse complement strand
CTTTGTCGCCCCTATCCGGCCGCGGGCCAGACCAGTTGCACATCAAGTCGCTGATCGAACGGCTGAAGGGCGGCACGGTCGAGGAGATCATCATGGCTACGAATCCCACGGCCGAGGGCGAAGCCACGGCCGTGTATCTTTCCAAGTTGTTGAAGCCACTGGGGGTAAAGGTTTCCCGGATCGGCGTCGGTATACCTGTCGGGGCGGATTTAGAGTACGCGGATGAAGTTACGATGATGAAAGCCATGGAAGGGCGGAGGGACCTGTAGAGGAAGTGCGGGCCTGAGCGCGCAGGCGGGAGAGTTCGAGGAACGCGAAGAACTGCTCCTAGTACCTACAGGACGCTCTAGGCAAGAAACAAATTTCAGTATAGAGTCTCGCCTCTGGAAGACTCTCCCCGCAGTGAGTAGGTCCTTCCTTTAGGTGCTCCGTTGTGGGCGCACGGTTACTTCGGTAGACGTGTAGGCGACGGTTCAAAATGGAACTCTGGGCACCATCATCGAAACTCAGGTCGAGAAATGATGCCGGGTGGCGTAGCTATTGCTTTAGCTAATCATTGGGAACCAACGGCCTACGGCGGGGATAGCGAACGGACCGCGCCGCGGTTGGTCACAGAAAACTCAACCGTTTCGCGAAGTGACGAAAAAAACGCACGGCGGAAGTGTTTATGGAAGACCAGCGCGGCAATTTTGCCGATGAGGCAATGGACATGGCATCCGACAACGCGATGAGCGCAAACACCGATTTACGGAAACGACGGAGCACGCGTATCGTGCAGGCCGTGCCGCTGGCGGTGACCGGCGTCGATGCGCTGGGGCGCCCGTTTACGGAGCGCACCTCGACGCTGATCATTAATTGCCACGGCTGCCGCTACCAATCGAAACATTACGTGCTGAAAAATATGTGGGTCACGCTGGAGATTCCGCATCCAGAGAGCGGCCAGCTGGCGCGCAACGTACGCGGGCGTGTGGCGTGGATTCAACGGCCGCGCACGGTGCGGCAACTTTTTCAAGTGGCGCTCGAACTGGAGCAGCCGGGGAATGCCTGGGGCATGGCGTTTCCGCCGGAAGATTGGTTTACATTTCCGGAAGAAAATCCCGCGCAAAGCACCACGACGAGTTCGCACGCAGGGACAATTTCGGGAATCGGGCACACGGCGTCGAGCGCGGCACACGGCGGCCATGGCGAAAACTTCGCCGACGCCGGAAACGAGCCGGGAACTAAGCTCGGTGAATCTGAGGTACGCGAGGCCGAGCCAAGCCACGCTGCGAGCCACTCTACCGGCGCCGACAACGTAAGGATCTTCCCTTCTCCAGTGAGTACCACGGACGCATCGTTACTATTGGCTCGACAGATGACGCGACTGCTCAGCGACGCGAAGCAGCAGATGCAAGCCGCCGCGCGCGATGCGGCCACGCACGCGGTTTCCGCGGAACGCCACACGGCGTTCGAGCAGTGGGAGCAGAAGTTCGCCGCGGTGCGCGTGGAAGTGGTGAACGAAGCCGAGCGCGCCATCGAAAGAATTCAGCGCGAGGCAGATGCGCAGGCAAAGCGCGTTGCGGCCGCGGCGGAAGACCTGGCGGAAAAAACGCGCAATGAGTTGCCGCAGGCCGTGACGCCGCAACTGCATGAACTGGCGCAGAGTGTCGCGCAAGGCGTGGCGCAAGAGTTGTCCGAAAAGCTGGCGGAACAAGGCGTGGCACATCGCGCGCAATTCGAGCAACACGCCGCGGGAACCGCGGAAACGTTGCGCGCGCTGTGCGAACAGGCAGACGCGGCCGTCAACAAGCTGACGGCGCATCGCGAGGCGGTGGAAGCGCAGCTTGCGGAGCGTGCTGGTGCAGCTGAGAGAATTCTGAACGAGGCGCTGCAGAAGGCCCAGCAACTGTTTGACGAGCGAGCACAAGCTCTCGAAGCCGCCGGGCAACCGCTGGCAGAAAATCTGCGCCGCATCGCAGAACAGGGGCGGATGCTCGAGGAGAGCCGGCAGGCGGACGAAGAGTCCAGCCGCCGGCGCGCCGCGGCGCTCACCGGACAAGGTGAAGCCCTGCAGAGCGCGCTTCGCGAAAGCGCCGACCGTCTCGCCGAGCTTTTTGACGCGCAAATGAAAGCGCAGGAAACGCTGCGCATCTTTGCCGAACAGACGGCGCACACGGAAGAGGCCGCCGCTGCGCGTCTGACCGCCATACACGATCAGTTGCTGGAACGCGGCGCGGCGATACAGTCCACGCTTGAAAGCAACTGGCGCGCGCAACTGGAATCGGAGTTGGAGGCAGCGAAAGCGCGTTGGCAACAAGCTCTTAGCGAAACGGTGCACGGAGCCGTCGCGGCAGCCGTTGGTGAAGCGGTCAGTGGAACGGTTCCTGGAGCGGTGTCAAAGGCCCTGGGCGCAGCAAAGGACGATGCGTCGCGGCAACTGCTGGAAGAAGCGCAGGGATTGAGCGCCAAGTTGCATGAACAAGCGTCGCTAAACGTCGACCGGCTGCTGGGCGAAAAATTGCACGCACAGCTTGACGGGCACATCGCGGCACTACACGAAACGGCTAATCGCATCGTTGGCGAAAGCGAGCAACGTATTGCCGGGACCCGCGAAGCCGTCTCGCAATCGTCGGCCCAAGCGCTTGGCGAAGCCGAGCAGCGGCTGGCCACCCTGCATGAATCCGTCGCCGCCGCGCGAAATGAGATGGAGCAACACGTGGCAGGCTTGCGCGACGTAGCCTCGCAAGTGACCGCCCAGGCGGCGGGCGAAACCAAGTCGCGACTGGAGGAATTACGCGAGGCCGCGGCAGCAACGGCGCATGAGAGCGAGCAGCGCATCGCTGGAGTCCGCGCGGCCGCGGAAGAATTTGCCAATACCGCGCTACGCGAAAAGACCGAGCACCTCGAACCGCTGGTGTGGCGCGCAGGGGAATCGATTGCGCGGCTGGAACAATTCTCGGCGCGGCTCGATTCTGCGCAAGAAGACTCGCTGCACGGATTTCGCGCGCAGCTCGACGATGTGCTGAGTTTGCATCGCAACGAACTGCATCGCCGCTCGGAATCGCTCTTTGAAGAAATCAACGGACGGATTCGCGGGGCGTTTGAAGAGACCAGCCGGCGCGCCGTCGAAGAATTTGCGCAGCAGGTCAGCGCCACGGTTCAGCCGCACGTAACGAACGCCGAAGAAGCGGTACACCGGCTGGCCGGCGGCAGGTCGCTGCTGGACGCGGCGATGACGCTGCAACAGGATCGCATCCGCGGCTTTGCTGACGAAGCCTTCGCCGAGTCTCTCGCGCGCTTCCGCGAAAATTTGGGAAGCGTCGAACAAGTTTTACAAGACGCTTCGCAATCCATCACCGACCGCAACCTCGCGGAACTCGAAGCCAAGGTGCAAGCCGTCAAGCACCAGGCCGTCGAAGATATATTCAAATCGTCAGAGTGGTACGAGAAAAAAGCGCAAACCCACATACAAAGCGCCACCGAACGCGCCGTGGAGCAGGCCGCGACGCTGCTGCGCGAAAAAGCCGGCGAAGTCTCCGGAACGTTCGCCAGCGAAATCGATCACGCCAGCCGCAACTTTATCGGCCACACGCAGACGCAGATGGAAGAGGTGCTGCGCGATGCTTTCGAACGGTCGCGAGCGCTATTCGCCGAAGCCGCGGAAACCACCGAAGCCGCGTTCACCGATGAGATTCAACGCACCGCGCGCCGCGAGTTGGCCGGATTTGGCGAAGAAGTATTGCGTTCGGCAGGCGAGATGCGCGGGCAACTAGAAACCGCGCGTGTGGAACTAGCCTTGCGAACCAGCGCCGAGCAGGAAGACTTTCTGCGCCGCTTTCAAACAGGCATGAGCCGCGCCATGGAGAGCGGCGTCGCGGAAGCGCGCAAGAATATCGAAGCGAGTTTCGCGCCACTTCTCGATACCTTCCGCAATGTTACGCAAACGCAGCAGGATGAATTGCGCACGGTATACCAAAAAACCGGCGAATCTGCCGCCGAAGAGCATCGCGAGAGGCTGCGTGGAATTTCCAATCAGTGGATGCTCGCTACGGTCGCCTCGCTCGATCAACAATCAAGGGCGGTCGTGGCAAACATCGCGGCTTCTGCGGAGCAGCAGTTGCGCGCTGCGTGCGAGCAGGTCTTCGCAAGCGTGGGCGATTCCCTGCGCGAACGCATGCACGAAATTGCCACGGGTTTGGATTTGAAAGCTAAGGGACATTCCGCGTAACGCCATAGCCCGCCGCCAGTGAACACCGCCGCCTTGTGTCGCGAACAATTTCAGAGCGAGTGAACACTCACTCGTAGCGCAACGCTTCCACTGGATCAAGCTTCGCCGCCTGCATCGCCGGCAGCCATCCGCTAAGCACTCCCACCACAATCAAAATTCCCGTCGAGAGCAGCATGGTCAGCAGCGACAGCGTCAAGTGAATATCCACCTTGCCGGTGTCGTCCTCATATGCCGGCCCCAGAAACGGCAGCGTGCCGATCATCGAGGTAATCGCCGCGGAGAGCAGCATGCCAACCGCGCCTGCCGCCAGCGTCATCACCATCGCCTCCAGCAAAAACTGCCAGCGTATATGCCATTTCCGCGCACCCAGCGCGCGGCGCAAACCAATCTCTTTCACACGCTCGTCGACGGACACCAGCATAATATTCATCACGCCAATTCCGCCGATGCCCAGCGTCAGCGCGCCCACAAAAAACATCAGCGCTTCAATGCCGATGGTAATTCCTTCGTAGATGGGCTTGAACTCTTCGCGGCCGTACATCGTGATGGCGCGTTTGTCCGTGGGGGAAAAGCGCTGATGGCTGGCCACCGCGGCCCGCACTTGCGCCATCGCCGGCGATTCAAATTGCGGCGCCACCGGCTCAAACAGCATAACGCTGGCGTGCTTGGTGTCCCACAAATCGCCCGCCGCGGTATAGGGGATAAATGCCGACTCGTCGTCACTTGTAAAATAGTTGCTGTCGGAGAATTTTGTATCCATCGCGCCGACCACGATAAATTTCACGCCATCAATACGCACCGTCTCGCCAACCGCGGGCGTGCCGCTGAAAAGCTTTTTGCGCAGCCGCGCGCCGAGAAAAACCACGCGCCGGCGCTCGGCCACATCTTCGGCCGAAATCCAAGTGCCCTCGATAGGCACTTCGTTGCGCATCTCGCCATATTCCGGAAAAACGCCGCGAATCGCGGTGTCGGCCAGGCGTTCTTCATGCGAAATGCCCTTGAAGCGCACCGTCTCGAGCGTTACGCGCTTGACCAGTGGCGACTGCGCTTTCACCCAGTCCGCGTCGTCCTGGTCGAAGTGCACTTCTTTGCCGGCGCGTTCGCCGCCGGCTTGCTCGCTGGTCGTTCCCGGCCAGCAGACTACCGCGCCCTTGCCGAAAACTTCGAAGGTATACATCAGCACGCTGCGAAATCCCGCGCCGTAGCTCAGCAGCAGCGTCACCGCCACGATACCCCAGGCGATTCCCGTCATGGTCAGGAAGCTGCGCAGCGGATTGCGTCCCAACGCCGCCCAGGCTTCGCGAAAAATTTCGAAGAACATCGAGCTAGCCCCCGGCCTCAAACCGCAGCGCTTCGATAGGATCTACTGACGCCGCGCGATTCGCGGGATACAGCGCCGAAAGCACCGCAATCAATCCCAGCAAACTTACCGACAGCGCGCCCAGCTTCCAACTTGCCAGCAAACCCGCAAAAAATTGCGGCATGGGCAGCAGATTCACCAGCGCACAAAAACCGTACGAAATAATCAGCCCGGTCCCGCCACTCAGCGCCACCACGATGATTGTTTCCAGAAAGAATTGCCGCAGAATCGAGCGGCGCGTCGCCCCCAGCGCCATGCGCACCCCAATTTCGCGCGTGCGTTCGCGCACCGAGACGAGCATCACATTCATCACGCCCAGCCCACCCAGGAAAAGCGTAGCGATCCCCACCGCGCCCATGAACAGTTCCATCCCCACGATGATCATGCGGTTGGCTTCCGCGCCTTTCACCGTATCCCAAATGCCTGCCGCCTCTTTGTCTCGCGGATCGAAATTGTGCAGGCGCCCGAGCGAGCGCCGCAACTGCAACACGCAATCCGGATGGCTGGCCAGGCTCCATGGCGCCGCCAGAATTCGGTCCACGCTATGCTCGGGTGAAGGCGGCTTGTTGGGAAAATCGCGTTTCATTGATTCGAAGGGAATAAAAATCTTGCGCGTGTCCGTGCCGTCGTAGCTGGAATTCTGATCCTTGAATTTCATCACGCCGATTACGGTATACGGTTTTTCGTTGAGCCAAATGGTTGCGCCCACGGCTTCGCGCTCGGCAAAGAGCTGCTTCTTGGTATCGCTGCCCAGAAACGCCACGTTGCGTGCTTCCGCATTGTCTTCGTAGTTGTAAAAGCGCCCTTCCGTCACGGTAATGCTGCGAATTTCCGTGAATGGCGGCAGAGACCCTACGGTGTTGATCGTCCCGCTGTTGAATAAACTGTGCACCTGCACTTCGTTTCCCAGCTCCGGCATCACGTATTTGCAAGCGGGAGACTCCGCAGCCACCTGCTTGTAGTCGTCCTCCATCCAGCGTATCCGCCGGCCCGAGCGTAGCCCGCCAGCCTGCATGCTGGTGCGCCCGGAAAACACCACCATAACGTCCTTGCCAAATGTTTCCTGATTTTTCTGGATGCCCTTGCCTAGACCTTCGCCCGCCGCCACCATCACGGTAATGGAAATAATTCCCCACGCAATACCGAACATCGTCAGCAGCGTCCGCCTCTTGTTCACCCACAGCGTCGCCAGCGTATCTTTCAGCAAGTCTTCGAAGTACATTCACTCATCCCACTGATCGAGGTGCCTTTGTAGCGGCGCAGCATGCTGCGCCGCTAGCTTGGCAAGGACGATCCCATTCGCGGCGTTCTTGCCTTCCGTTGCCCCGCGCCTCACTGCAAAATCACCTGCTGCTTCTCCTTCAACCCTTCCACAATCTCCGTCTTCACGCCGTTGGAAATTCCCAGATTCACCGAGACTTTCTTCTTCCCGTTTTCGCCCTTGGCATCCGGCAACTCCACCGACGCCTTGCGTTCCTTGTCGTAAATCAGCGCCGCTTCCGGAACCATCAACACATTCTTCTTCTCTTCAAGGAGAATCTCCGCGTTCGCGCTCATCGCAGCCTTTAGCTCGCCGGTAGAATTCGCAATCGAAACGCGTACCTCAAACGTCGTGACGTTGTCTTTTTCTTTCCCCAGCGGCGAAATCTTCGTCACCTTCCCGGTGAATTTCTTATCCTTGAACGATTCCACCACGATGCGCGCCGGTTGGTTCAAATACACTTTGCCGATATCCGCCTCATCTACCTTGCCCTGCACGTACACTTCGCTCACATCCCCGATGGTCATAATCGGCGTGGCCTGCGATCCCAGCACCAGGATGGAGCTCACCGCATCGCCCACATTAACGTCGCGCGATAACACCAGCCCATCGATCGGGCTGACAATCGTCGAATTCTTCAAATCCTCTTCCGCGTTGTCCAAAGCCGCCTTCGATTGCGCCAGCATCCCCTCGGCCTTGGCAATCTCCGCGTGGGACACCGCCAAATTCGCCTGCGCGCTGAGCTGCTTGTTCAATCCCAACTGATAGTTTTTCTGCGCGTCTTCCACCACGGACTTGGCCACCACGCCTTCATTAAATTCCTTCTCCGCGCGCTCCATGCTCAATTTCAAGAACGGCACGTCCGGCCCCTCGGCGTCCACTTTGTTCCGCTCGAGCGAAGCGATCGCGGAATTCCGCGCCGCCGTAGCCGCCTGCAAGTTCGCTGAAGCCGCGCGCTCCGCCGCCTGCAGCTGCACTTTGTCCAGCTCCACGAGAATTTCCCCCGCCTTCACGCGGTCCCCGTAATCCACGTAAATTTTCTTTACGATTCCGCTGGCCTTCGACTTGATGTCCGCCTTCGAGAGCGGCTGGATCTTCCCGGTGGCCACCACCACACGCGCCAAATCACCGCGCTCGACGTCCGCCAGCTTCGAGGGGTCAATCGTGTGACTCGGCCGCAACGCCGCCATCACGCCATAACCGCCGCCACCCAGCACCACCAAACCAACCGCTACCCAAACCAGCCGCCGTCTGCGCTTCTTGCCGCTGGTCCCGTTTAACCCGTTGCTTCCACTCGACATCTAACCACCCCCACTCGACTCTCGTCACTCTAAGTACGCACTGCGAAGCCAGTATGTTCCCCAACAATCTGCTGGACTTAGACGTTGGAACGGGGCCAATCGTCACGGTTAATCGTTTTCGATTATTGCGCTTCTCCGCGAACGCTTTAAAATCGCTCAAATTTTGCATTTACCAACCCCAAATCACACGGTGGCGGACGGCTCGCATGCGCGAGTTGTCCGCCGGAAGTTTTTCAGTCAGATCAGCCGGTGCGCGTTGCTCAGCAACGACTTACAATATGTGCGGCGAGAATCTTCCGTGACATCATTCGTGATCCTCAAAAATTGGAACTATCGAAGACTTTCCTAGCCGCTATCGCGCTATTTTTCTTGGCGGGCGCCGCAGCCGCGCAATCCGAATCTAGCTCCTCCTCGCCGTCAGTCCTGCGCGAATCCCTCAAGTTCACCCAGCGATTCGACACACCGCGCGGGTTGACGTGCCAGCCCCGGCCGCTCCGTATCTTAATGCCACAATTCCGCATCCTAACTGCAATATCCAGCCCCGCAACTCCAGGAGAGCCTTCTTCATGAGCACCGCCAGAAAACTATCGTCGCTGACCATCGTGGCGACCGCGTCGATTGCCCTAACCTTCGCCTTCACCGGCTGCAACAAAACCGGCACCCAGAATCAA
>JBEKVU010000149.1:0-8827 GCA_049513775.1 Candidatus Acidiferrum sp. | reverse complement strand
AATAGTGGCAGGCGGCGCGGCCTTTGTGCACCTGGGTGAGGACGGCGGAGCGGCCGATGGTCATCATGCGGCCGTCGTCGAAATGTTTGGGAATGGCTTCTTTGACGACGTGCTCCGCGCAATTCATTTCCATAGGCGGAAGAAATTTTCCGTCGGGGAGTTGCGGGAGACCCTCGGCTTGGCCGCTGATGCCGGCATACTCTTCGACGTAGTCGTACCAAGGCTCGATGTCTTTGTAACGGATGGGCCAGTCGACGGCGATGCCGTCGCGGAGGTTGGCTTCGAAATCGAGATCGCTCCAACGGTAACTTTGGCGTCCCCAGATGATGGATTTTCCGCCAACCTGGCGGCCGCGAATCCAGGCGAAGGGTTTTCCGGCATCGGTGGTGAAGGGATTCTCGAGATCGTTGACGAAGAACTGGCTGGAGTATTCGTCGCAGGCGTAGTAGCACTCGCGCTGGATGGGCTGGATGCGTTCGCGCTCTTCGCGCTTGTCCCAGCCGCGGTATTTCAGTTCCCAGGCCGGGACGTGTTCGACGTAGTCGCGTTCGGGGACGATGGGGCGGCCGGCTTCGAGGACGAGAACTTTCAAGCCTTTTTCGGTGAGTTCTTTGGCGGCCCAACCGCCGGTGATTCCCGAACCGATTACGATGGCGTCGTACTGTACTTTTGGCATTTAGTGGTCTCCCGTTCGGTGCCTTGCCTGTTGCCGATTGCTGACGAAAATCAAATTCGAGATCGGTGCGGCTTCCGTTTTCTCAAGCTGGGCGCCGCATGCTGCGCCGCTACAAAATCGTGATGCCGTGTGCGTTGCGAGAATCATGTCAGGCATTCTTGGTGCCGATGGGTTGGCAGCCGTGGTAGGAGCCGGGGATGATTTCTTTTTTTAGTTCCTGGCTGAAGCCGATTTCGGAGGTGTAGTAGCCGACGAGGGTGAGGCGCTTGAAGACGCCGAAGAAAGGATCTTTGAGCTGCTGGTCGCGCTTTTGGTACGCGGTGGTGCGCGGCTTGGGTACGGATTCGAGGCGGACCCATTCGTCGTCCATGGCGCGGAGGAGGACTTCTTGTTGTGCGGTGGAGGCGTCGACGAAAGGCTTGCCAAAAAGGGTGATGCTGCGCTCGTCTACATTGCCTAGGCCGGAGAGGAAGTTTTGGCGTTCGGGGGCGGTGGCCCAGTCGGTGAGGATTACGTCGATGAATTCGTTTACTTTTGCGCCTTTGGCGCCGGGGGTTTCGGTGGCGGGGAGGATTATATCGGTCATCGCGACGACCGTGGCGTTTTGGTGAGGGTCTAGGGTGCGGGGGGTGTAGCTGGGGGTGGATTGGACTTCGCGGAGCATGGCCAGGGTGGGGGAGTTCAGTGCGGGGAATGCGGCTCCGGCGGCTATTAGACGGAAGAGTTCTCTACGGTGCATGTGTGGTGCCTCCTCGACATTCGCGAAAGGCGACCGCCTCAGAAGGCGGCCGCTACAAAAGCAAATACAGCTACTACAAAAGCAAACACGGCTACGCGCTTGAAGTTAAGACGCGGGCGGCGTTTAGGGCGGATACGGTGTCGCCGGTGGGGATGAATTCCATGGCGATGTTGCCGCGGTAGTTCAGGGCGCGGAGCTTGCGAAAAATGTTTGGGTAGTTGATTTCGCCGGTGCCAGGTTCGTGGCGGCCGGGGACGTCGGCTACGTGGACCAGGCCGATGAGGTCGATGTTTTTTTCTAGCTTGGCGATTAGGTTGCCTTCGGCGATTTGATCGTGGAAGAAGTCGTAGAGAAATTTCACGTTGGGGCGGTTGGCTTCGCGGATGACGTCGAACCCTTCGTTCACCGAAGTTAGGAAATACTTGGGATTTTCTTCGGGGTCGATATTTTCGATGAGTAGATCGATATTTTTGGCAGCGGCCAGGTCAGCGGCGGCTTTGATGGTTTCGACGCAGGCAGCGTGCTGCTGGGCGTGGCTTAAGCCCTCGACGCGATTGCCGGAAAGCAGGATGAGCCTGGTGGATTGCAGCTCTTCGAGAACCGGCAGGTGCTCCTCGATTTCGCGCAGCGTGCTTTCGCGCCGGGCGGGATCGCAGATGCTGCCGTTGATCCCGCTGGTGGCGTCAAAGGTGATGCCGAGGGATTCTTTTTTGCGGCGGGCGCGGGCGAAATCTTCTTTGGACCAATTCTTGTATTCGTTGACGAGTTGCGCGGCGTGATAGCCGGCTTGCGCAACCATTTCGAGGCGCTGATCGAAGGATAGCTCGGTGTGCACCGTCCAGAGCATCACGGAAAGGGGAAAGCGCGATGAGGTGGTGGTGTCGCCGAGCGGCTCGGAGGTAACGCTTGGAAGCGCGGAAATTGGAGCAGCCAGCGCCGCAGCGGTCATCGCCGGAGCGGAACAAGCTGCTGCCGCCGCGGAGCCCAGGAATTGTCTGCGGTGCATATCAGGCGCCTAGAAGTTCGTTGCGCACATTCTTGAGGACGTAGACGGCGCGTTCAACGCCGACCGGGCCGGGCAGAATGGGATCTTCATTTTCGATGCTGAGGATGCCTTCGTAGCCGACGTCCATGTAGGCCTTCATAATGGCTTTCCATTGGCTGGCACTGTGGCCATAGCCAACGGCGCGGAAAGTTTCAGAGGCCAGAGCGAGATCGTTGGCTTCGAAGGAAAAATTAAGCACGCCGTAGCGATTCAGATTTTCCGGGAAGAAAACGGTGTCTTTCATATGCGCGTGGAAAATCGCGCCTTGTTTGCCAAGGAAATGGATGACTTCGACGGGGTCGCAGCCTTGCCAGAAGAGGTGGCTTAAATCGTTGTTAGCGCCGATTTCTTCGCCGACGGCTTCGCGGAGGCGCATGAGCGTGCGGGGATTGTAGACCGCGAAGTTGGGATGCATTTCGAACGCGAGGCGGTGGACGCCGTGCTCACGGGCAAATTTCGCGGCTTCTTTCCAGTAGGGGATGACGCGTTCATTCCATTGCCAGTCCTGGGCTTTGGCGTATTCGGGCGGCCAACGATAGGTGATCCAGTTGGGCGTGGTGTCCGCAGGCGAGCCGCCGGGGCAGCCGGAGAAACCGACGATTACTTTGACGTCCAGCATTTCGGCGAGGAGAACGGTTTTGCGGAAGGTGTCGGCATCTTTCGCGGCGCGCTTGGGATCGGGATGGATGGGATTGCCGTGGCAGCTGAGGGTGGCTACGGTGAGATTGCGATCGGTAAATTTTTTCTGCCAGGCTTTGGCTTTCGCTTTATCGGCGACGAGTTCGTCGAGGGGACAGTGCTTGTTGTCCGGATAGCCGCCGGTGCCGATTTCCATGGCTTCGAGGCCGAGAGCGGTGACGGTATCGAGCATGGCATCCATCGAGAGATCGGCGTAGACGGGATCGAAAACGCCGATGGGAATTTTGCGGAGCTTTCCGGAGTCGGGAGCAGGGCTGGAGTCGCGCTCGGCGGATTCGTTAGAGCCTGGCGGCCAGTTGGGCGTTGCGGGCGGATTCGAGCGTGTGGTGATGGAAGAGGCCATCGCGACGGTGGGAAGTGCGGCGGCTAGCAAGCCGCTGCCGCTTGCAGCAAGAAATTTTCTGCGATCCATCGGAAAGTTCTTTTGAGCTTTTTTCACGCGCCAGGCCCCTTGAGAATTAGATTGCAACATGGGTACTAAGGGATGGCCGCATTATACGCTTTGGAGGGCCAAGCGCAATGAGCTAAATCGATCTTTTAGAGGGTTTTTGTAGCTTCGGCGGAAGAGGCCAGAATTAAGGCAGAGACACAGAGACGGCGGGAACGACACGGGTTACCGAGTCAGCGTTTTTTTAGGTCGACTAGAGAGGGGATGGAAATGGGAACCGTTAGAGCGCTTTCCGCTAAGGCCTTCTTTTTTTGCATGGCGTCAACGAGCATTTCGATGGCTTGGCCGGCGTTCGGTGGAACGAAAACGGTGGCGGCGAGCAGGCCGCTGGTTACCCAGGCCTGGCCGGTCTTGGGCAAACCGTCGCAGCCGAGGAACGGGAGCTTGAGCCAGCGCTCGCGATCCGCTTCGGGGAGTTCTTGAAAAGCTTTGCGCGCGCCGACGGCCATGGAGTCGTCTTGTGCGGCGACGAGATCTATGGCGGCGCGCTGCGAGGTGGATAACTTGAGCCAGGAGCGGACGGCTTTCTGAGCGCTCTCCTCGGTCCACTGGCCTTTGAGCAGGGCGACCTGGACGTTGGAAGGCTTGGTCTGTTGCATTCCGGCGGTGCGTTCCTTGGCGGCGGAATTTTCCGTGGGACCTTGAATGTACAGGACCGAACCGCCTTGCGGCAGAAGCACGGCGAACTGGCGGCCCTGAATGCGGCCGATCTCCAGGTGATCCGAGCTCAGGGAAAAGATGGGGGCGGTGGAGGTTTTGCGAAACTCGGCGACGTAGGTGGCTTCGCGATTCAAGATGGCCCAGCCGATTCCAGCGGTGACCGCGGCGCGGGCGACTTGGGGAAGAGCGGTGCCCCCGACGGGCTCGAAAATGACGGCGTGCGGGCGAACGGCGGCCGGGGCTTGCACGGCTTTCAGGATCTGCGTGCTTTGATTGATGGCGTCGTTGTCGGCGTAGACGATTTGCAATTCAACGTTGAGCTTGCTGGCCGCAGTCTCGGCGGAAGTCGCCTGCTCGATTTGGTAATCGTTGTCGCGGGTGGTGAGAGAGACGAGAAAGCGCAGCTTGCTCATGTTGTTTGGCGACAAGTCCGCGCGGAAGGCAACCCGAGCGGCAGGCTTGAGACGATTCTAACGTAGGGTTATGAGGGGGTTAGGCGAAAAAGTTTGCGAGCTGTGCGCGACTGGAGAATAACCGAATGGAGGATTGCGGGCCGTTACAAGGGTTTGCGCGAGGTTACGCCAGAGCCTTCGGTGATGGTGTAGATGGCGTCGGCCGGGAGGTCTGCGAGCTTTTCGATGGCGCCATTGGGCCAGCGAATCTCTATGGTGTCAATCCTGGTGGCTGCGCCCAGGCCGAAGTGCTGGCGCAGGTCGTTTTGCGAGAGGTAGCTGGAGCCGGAGCGGACTTCGCTGAATTGCGGGACACCTCCGGAGTGGATGGTGATGCGTGCGCCGATGGCGGCGCGGTTGCTTTTGGTGCCGAGGAGATGAAAGAGCACGCGGTGATTTCCATCGTGATTGGTGTTCAGCAGGAGACTCGGCGGTTCGCCCACGTTCAAAAGAACGACGTCGATGTTGCCGGTGTTGAAAATGTCGCCGAAGGCGGCGCCGCGGCGGGATTTTAGCGGGAGCGCGGCAAGGCCGGCTTCTTTCGCAACTTCGTCGAAGGTGCCGTCGCGATTGTTGCGGTGGAGGAGCAGCGGCTGCTCGTAGCGCGCGCCAACGTCGGCGGAATTTACTTGCGGGTAGACGTGGCCGTTGGCGACGAGGATGTCGAGCCAGCCATCGTTGTCCATGTCGAAGAAAGCGGTGCCCCAACCGACGTAGGGATAGCTGGGCTGGCCGAGGCCGGAGGTCCAACTGACGTCGTCGAAGCCTTTTTCTGCGAGATTGCGGTAGAGGGAGTTGGGCTGCTCGGCGAAATGCGTGACGAAATAACTTAAGCGGCCAGAGTGATCGTAATCGGCGAAATCGACGCCCATGGAGCCGAGGCTTTGGCCATCGCCGCTGAGGGCGACGCCGGAAAGCAGGCCGACGTCGGTGAACGTGCCGTCGTGATTGTTGTGATAGAGGTAGCTCGGGACGGAGTCGTTGGCGACGAGGAGATCGGGCCAGCCATCGTTGTCGTAGTCGGCCCACATCGCGCCGAGGCCGTAGTAGCCGATGTCGTCGTGGACGCCGGCTTTGGCGCTGACTTCTTCGAAGGTGCCGTCACCGCGATTGTGGTAGAGCAGATCGCTTTCGCCCTGAAGACCCCAGGGACCGCACTGCACTTGCAGTCCTTTGAAATTACAAAATTTGTTGCTGCCGAATTCGGGGAGATGGTCGAGATCGACGTGAACGTAACGCGCGACGAAGAGGTCGACGTGGCCGTCGCGGTCGTAATCGCCCCAGGCGGCGCCGGTGCTGAAGCCGCCGCCGCGGAGGCCGGCTTTTTCGGTGACGTCTTCGAATTTGCAGTTTCCCAGACCGCGATACAAAACATTGCCGCCGTAGCCGGTGACGAAGAGATCGAGGCGGCCGTCGTTGTCGTAGTCCGCGACGGCTACGCCCATGCCCCAGCCGACGCTGGTGAGGCCCGCTTGTTTGGTGATGTCTTTGAAGGTGCCATCGGGCTCTTGATGATAGAGCGTGACCAAGGGATCGCCGCCGGATTTGCGGAAGTGCTCGATGGTCGAGCCGTTTACTACAACGATGTCGAGGCGATCGTCTTCGTCGCAATCAAAAAGGCCGGCGCCACCGCTCATGGATTCGACGACATAGCGTTTGTCTGGAGTAGAGATGTGGGGACCGGTCAGACCAACATCTGCGGCGATGTCTTTGAATTGCGGGATTGGAGGAAAGCCCGGACGATCTACCTTGGCAGCGGCCGACTTTTTTGCGGATGGCGGAATTGAGGCTTTCACGCTTTGCGCGGAGAGTACGTCAGGAAATAGATATGCGGCGAGGATCACAAAAAGGGAGAGAAAAATGGATAGAGGGATGCGCCGCACGAGAATTATCTTAACGGAAACGCGCGATGGACCCCAATGGAGACTGCGGCAACAGCCCGAAGGACAGCATGACGAGCGTCTTGAAGGACGGAAGTCCCGGGCGGGGTGCAAATGCATTGACTTGCTCTAGAGTGCGCCCCTAAGATACTGGCTCTTGGCGGGCGCGATTCCTTGATCGGGCAAACCATTTCCCACTACCGAATTGTTGAGAAGCTAGGCGGCGGCGGTATGGGCGTGGTGTATAAGGGCGAGGATATCAACCTCAAGCGCTTTGTGGCGCTGAAGTTCCTTCCGGACGACGTGGCGCGCGATGCCGCGGCGTTGACGCGATTCCAGCGCGAGGCACAGTCGGCCTCCGCCCTAAACCATCCGAACATTTGCACGATCTATGAGATTGGCGAGGATGGTGGAAAACCGTTTATCGCCATGGAGTTTTTGGATGGCGTGACGCTGAAGCACCGCATCAACGGCCGGCCGCTCGAGATGGAAGATGCCCTGGCGCTGGCCATTGAGATCGCCGACGCCCTGGATGCGGCGCACAGCGAAGGAATCGTGCACCGGGACATCAAGCCGGCCAATCTTTTTGTTACCAAGCGCGGGCATGCGAAAGTATTGGATTTTGGATTGGCAAAAGTCACGACCGTGCCGGGACGCGGCGTTACCGGAGAAGCGGAAGCGACAGCGGGTCTTAGCCAGGAATTTTTGACGAGTCCGGGGACCGCGATTGGCACGGTGGCGTATATGTCGCCCGAACAGGCCAAAGGAAAAGAGCTGGATGCACGGACGGATCTTTTCTCTTTCGGCGCGGTTTTGTACGAGATGGTGACGGGGGCGGTGCCGTTTCGCGGCGATACCTCAGCGATAATTTTTGACGCGATCCTAAATCGCGCCCCAGTGCAAGCGTTGCGGTTAAATCCCGAGGCGCCGCAACGCCTGGAAGAGATTATCGACAAGGCGCTGGAGAAGGACCGCGAGCTGCGGTATCAGCACGCTTCGGAGATGCGCAGCGATTTGAAACGGCTACAGCGGGATAGCGGGTCGGGACGGATTGCTGCGCAAAGCCAAGGGAGGGCTGAAGAGTCCGACGCGGGAACCATGCAACCAGGTGCGCGTTCCTCGGGAACCGAGGCAGCCGCAGCTGGCGGCGCATCCGTTGCC
This sequence comes from Candidatus Acidiferrum sp., assembly GCA_049513775.1. GTDB lineage: Bacteria > Acidobacteriota > Terriglobia > Acidiferrales > UBA7541 > Acidiferrum. The sequence continues at coordinate 1,067 of JBEKVU010000149.1, read as the reverse complement.
GTCGGAACGGGATCCAGCAGCGGCGGGACGGCGGTACTGAGTTCCTCTTCGCAGAGCGCTGCCAGCGCGGCAACGATCATGCCGGCGGTACCGACGCCAGGAAGCAGTTCGAGCGTGGCAGTGGCCGCCCGGGAGCACAAGTTTGGCTTAGCGGCGATTATCGCCGTGGTGTTGGTAGTGCTGGCGGTAGGCGGATTCGGGATTTATTCGCTGCTGACGCGCGGCGGCCCGGCACCATTTCAAAATTTTACGATTACGCAGGTGACCAGCACCGGAACGGCGGGGTTGGCGGCGATTTCTCCGGATGGCAAATATGTATTGAACGTGCAGGACGATAACGGGCTGGAGAGTTTGTGGCTGCGCAACGTGCCGACGGGAAGCGACACGCAGATTGTGGCCCCGGCGGCCGCCAATTATGCCGGACTAGCATTCTCGCCAGATGGAAATTACGTGTACTTCAAGAAAGCGGGAATCGGCACGCAGAGCGAGTGGGATTTGCACCGCACGCCGGTCCTGGGCGGCACACCGCAAAAGATTGTAAACGACGTGGACAGCAATATTACGTTTTCCCCGGATGGGAGACGCATGGCGTACGCGAGGGGAAACGATCCGGAAGTGGGTAAATACCGGCTGCTCACGGCGAATCTGGACGGAAGCGACGAGCAAATCCTGATCATCGCCCCGAATTCCGCGGAAACTTTTCCGCGTCTATTGAGCTGGTCGCCGAATGGAAAGACGATTGCCTACAGCGTATACACCGGCGGAAAGGCACTGGGGACCATCATGTCTTTCGACATGGCCACGAAACAGGGCAAGGAGTTCGCGGCGTATCCGGACGATCTGGTACACGAACTGACCTGGCTGCCGAATGGGCGAGCGCTGCTCGCGGTGTACCGTGAAAAGGGCCCGACTTATAACCGCGCGCAGATCGGGTTGCTCTCGCCAGCTGGAGCAAGAATTGAACCGGTGACGCGAGATACAAACGGGTATCGGACGTTAACGATGTCCGCAGATGGCAAGACCGCGGCAACGGTGCAGGTGAGAATTTCGCGCAGCCTGAACGTGTT
>JBEKVU010000148.1:0-8834 GCA_049513775.1 Candidatus Acidiferrum sp. | reverse complement strand
GGCGTGCCCCGGGCAATCCATGTGCGCGTAGTGCCGGTTCGCCGTCTCATACTCCACGTGCGAAACCGCAATGGTGATGCCGCGCTCGCGCTCTTCCGGCGCGTTGTCAATGGAATCGAACGCGCGGAACATCACCTTGGGGTTGTGCTTCGAGAGCACCTTGGTGATCGCCGCCGTCAAAGTCGTTTTGCCGTGATCGATGTGACCGATGGTCCCAATGTTCACGTGCGGCTTATTTCGTTCAAACTTCTCCTTGGACATTGCTTCTCGCTCCTCAGTTCAATTTCGTTCTTGCTGCTAACCGGTTACCGCTAAAATCTTCCAAACAACTGCTATCGCATATCCCGGCCTTTGTTCTTTTCGATGACTTCCTGCGCCAACGCATTGGGCATTTCCGCATAGTGCGAGAAATGCATGGTGAAGTTCGCGCGCCCTTGCGTGCGGCTGCGCAAATCCGTGGCGTAGCCAAACATCTGCGAGAGCGGAACCTCGGCGCGAATCACGTTCACGCCGCTGCGATTCTCCGAACCTTGAATCGCCGAGCGACGACCGTTCAAGTCGCCGTACACCGCGGCCATGGACTCTTCCGGAACCACCACTTCCACCTTCATGATGGGTTCGAGCAAGACGGCTTTGGCTTTTGCACAAGCTTCCTTGTAAGCCATGGAACCGGCAATTTTGAAAGCCATTTCGTTGCTGTCCACATCGTGATAGCTGCCGTCGATGAGCACCGCGGCAACGTCCACGGTCGGAAAGCCCGCGAGGATGCCGTTGTCCAGAGCTTCGCGAATGCCCGCTTCGACTGGAGCGATAAACTCGCGCGGAATCGAGCCGCCAATAATCTTGTCGATGAACAGGAAACGGTGCTCTTTATCAAATTTCCATTTGCCCGCCGGGCCGCCAACGACTTCTTTGGCCAGCGCGTCGAGATCGTCCGTCGAAAGTTCTTTTCCGTTATTTTCCGAAGACTTCGGCAACGGATGCAGTTCAATCTTGCAGTGACCGTACTGACCTTTACCGCCGGTCTGCTTGATGTACTTGCCTTCGGCGGTGGCGTTCTTGCGAATTGTTTCGCGATAGGCGACTTGCGGTCGGCCGACGTTGGCTTCAACGCCGTATTCGCGCTTCATGCGGTCGACAAGAATTTCAAGGTGCAATTCGCCCATGCCGGAGATCAGCGTTTGGCCGGTGTCCGGTTCAGTCGAGACACGGAAGGTAGGATCTTCCTGCGCCAGGCGCTGCATCGCCACGCCCAGCTTGTCTTGATCGGCTTTCGTTTTGGGCTCGATGGCTACGGAAATTACCGGAGCTGGGAAATCGATGGACTCGAGAACGACTTGCTTGTTTTCATCGCACAGCGTGTCGCCGGTGTTGACGCTCTTGAGACCCACGACCGCGCAAATGTCTCCGGCGTAGATCTCTTCAATTTCTTCACGCTTGTTGGCATGCATCTGCAGCAGGCGGCTGATGCGTTCACGCGTGCGCTTGCCGGGGTTATACACGTAGCTGCCGGACTTGAGTACACCGGAATAGACGCGAATGTAGGTGACGTGGCCGACGAACGGGTCGGTCATGATTTTGAAGGCCAGCGCGGAGAAGGGCGCGTCATCGGAGGCCCGGCGCAGTTCCACCTCTTCCGTGTCCGGGTTCACGCCTTCAAGCGGCGGAACGTCGGTCGGCGCCGGGAGATAATCGATCACCGCGTCAAGCAGCGGCTGAATGCCTTTGTTCTTGAACGCCGAGCCCGCGAGCACCGGCACAATCTTCAGCGCCAAGGTGGACTTGCGGATCGAAGTGCGCATTTCTTCGAGCGTGAGCGGCACGCCGTTGAGATATTTGTCGATGAGATCGTCGTCGTGCTCGGCGATATAGTCGACGACTTTGGCGCGATGCTCGTCGTAGAAGGTCTTGTCGATGGCGGAGCCTTTGAGCGCTGCCGCGACGTCCGGCCGGGAATCGACGAAGGCTTTGTCCCACAGCTTGGTGACCGGGAACTCTTCAAATTTCGCACCCAGCGTTTCCTCGAGCCAGACGATTACCTTTTCTTCAAGGAAGTCGATGATGCCGATGAAATTATCTTCGCGGCCAAGCGGGAATTGCAGAGGTACGGGGTGCGCGCCGAGGCGTTGGCGAATGGTGCGGATGACGTGATCGAAGTCCGCGCCCATGCGATCCATCTTGTTGACAAAACAGATGCGCGGGACGCGATACTTGTCCGCTTGACGCCAGACGGTTTCCGATTGTGGCTGCACGCCGGCGACCGAGTCGAATACGCACACCGCGCCGTCCAGCACGCGCAGCGAGCGTTCTACTTCCACGGTGAAGTCCACGTGGCCCGGAGTATCGATAATGTTGACGCGATATTTCTTGTTGTGGCGCACCCACGATGCGGTGGTCGCCGCGCTGGTGATGGTGATGCCGCGCTCGCGCTCCTGCTCCATCCAGTCCATCGTGGCGGTGCCTTCATCCACGGAACCGATTTTGTAGGTCACCCCGGTGTAGAACAAAATGCGCTCCGTCGACGTGGTTTTCCCAGCGTCAATGTGCGCCATGATGCCGATGTTGCGCGTATCTTCGAGTTTGAATGCCCGGGGCATTTTCGTTTTTTCTTGGACCCTTTTTATTTAGAAAACTTTTAAGAACCAAATCCAAAACACTTTCGTTAGAACCACCAAAAAAACTACCAGCGGTAGTGCGCGAACGCCTTGTTCGCTTCCGCCATGCGGTGCACGTCGTCCTTCTTCTTGATGGCGCCGCCGCGCAGATTCGAGGCGTCGATCAGCTCATCGGCCAGCTTGTCCACCATGGTCTTGCCGGCGCGCTCGCGCGAATACTGCAGCAGCCAGCGAATGGCCAGAGACTGGCGGCGGAAGGGATTTACTTCAACCGGAACCTGATAGTTGGCGCCGCCGACGCGACGAGTCTTTACTTCGAGCAAAGGCTTGACGTTCTCGAGCGCCTTCTTAAAAACCTTTAGCGCATCGTCGTTGGTCTTCTTGGCAATCTGATCCATCGCGCCGTAAAACACGCGCTGCGCAGTGGACTTCTTGCCTTCCCACATCATCGAGCAGATAAACTTCTCCGCCAGATCGCTGCCGTAAACCGGATCCGTGGCCGTTGACCGCTTGAACGTGACACCTTTGCGTGACATTGCGCTATCTCGCTCCTAAACTTTCTTTCTTGCTTCTACTGAGCCCTGCGGGCCGTTTTTTTGCTTCGGAATTTCCTTACTTCGCGGCAGCCGCCTTGGGCCGCTTGGCGCCGTACTTTGACCGCCCTTGCTTGCGATTCTCAACGCCGGCGGCGTCCAGCGTGCCGCGCACCACGTGGTAGCGCACTCCAGGAAGATCCTTCACACGGCCGCCGCGTACCAGCACGATGGAGTGTTCCTGCAGGTTGTGGCCAACACCTGGGATGTAGGTGGTGACTTCAATGGAATTCGTCAAGCGCACGCGGGCTACTTTGCGCAACGCGGAATTGGGTTTCTTCGGCGTCTGGGTGTACACGCGAATGCACACACCGCGCTTTTCCGGGCAGCCGGCAAGCGCCGGCGACTTGGTCTTTACGACTACCGCTTCACGTCCCATTCTTACGAGTTGCGAAAACGTCGGCACAGTTCGTTCCTCTTTTTTCGTTACATCTCTCGAACTTTACTTCTCGCTGCTTTGCTTCCTGCTACTTAATCTGAAACTCGCCAAAAACACCAAGTGCTAGAGCGGACAATTCCGCAGCTCTCGCTAACCACACGCAAAAAAAAATGCGCGAGAGCACACTGCACTGCTGAAAGGTTCACTGCGTATCCGGATTAAGCAAGAACTCCGCGCGCGCGCCAAGAGGCAGAAAACCACCAGATCCTGGCTTCGTTTCGGAGAGGCTTACTCGGCTTTGCGGGGCTGGCGCCCCATTCCGGCCGCTCTTCTGTCCCATTCCGTGTACTTCGTTCCGGGACGGAAGAATTTCCCTTCCAACTAAGTCAGCCGCATCGAACAACGCTACCCGCGTTTACGGCTGCCCCATGACAGGGTCACACAACCCCCGACAAACAACAGAGTATAAGGAACAAAACGTGCCCTGTCAAATCATCTTGCAGAAAAAGCCGTGGAAATCTCTGTGGAAATCATCCAGGCAGCGCAGCAGCAAAGGACCGCGGCGGAACTGATTTCGACAACTGTGTTTCACGACTTTACGAGTATACACGATACCGAGCGGGGTTGAAAATGCACGTACCGAAGGGACAAATCCGAATCCCGCCTCCCCGGGGTCTCTGTCTAAGCGCCCATTCTGGTACGATCTAAAGCCGTCCCTTTTGAGGCCACGTTCCTTATTACGCCAAAGTGAGACGCCCCGCCCTCAACGGCAGCGCCACGATTGAGCCGGACCCGGCAGTTAGTCTTCTGGGGCGTCGTTTGCGCCGCCACGGCCTTTGTCTCCGAAAGTCCACAAACCAGAGGCTTTAAGGAAATCATACTGGTCTTGCTGGCGTAGGGCTCGGGCGGTCTTTTCTCGTGGCCAGGGCTTCGCCAAACGGTCGGGGCGGTCGGCAATCCAATAGGCGGTTAGGGCCATGAGCGTGGCGTCCTCGGCCAGTATTTCCGGCTTTACGGCTTCAAGGGCGTCAGCTGCGGAGTGGTGGGTGAACTTATAGTCGGGCGAGTCCTGCTGCATATTGATTCCAGGTAAGCCGACGGCAATAAAGGGGCCGGTATCGGAGCCAAATTCGATCTTGTCGGTCACATTCATGGGGTGGATGCTGGCCATTACGCGGAGGAAGGGCTGGAAGGCGGCGACGAGGTCGTTGCGCCCGCCAAGCTGCAACTCTTTCACCGGCCCCTGACCTTCGTCGAGGATAAGGTCGCCGAGGTGATTGGCCATTTCGGATTGGTGCTGTTCGACGTAGGCGTAGGAGCCCAGCAAACCCTGTTCTTCGCCGGTAAAGAGCACAAAGCGGAGGGTGCGGCGGGGCCTAACTCCTGCGCGCACAATGGCTTCCGCGGCAGCCAAGACGCTGGCGCTGCCCATGCCGTTGTCGGTTGAACCTTCCGAGAGATCCCAAGAATCGAGGTGCGCGCCGACGACGAAAACCTCCTCGGGGTGTTCACGGCCACGGATTTCCCCCACCACGTTGGCGGTATCGACCGGGCCATTCGAGAAGGTGTTTTGCACGTTGATGCGCATGCGCACGGGCTTGCCGCTGTATACGTCGCGTTCGATTTGGCCCTGGTCTTCGGCGGTCATCGAGATCACCGGCAGATTGAAATCGGCGGAGAATCCGAGAATGCCGGTGTGCGTGAGGTTCATGCCGTCCGAGGGAAATCCTCCCTGGCCGCCGATGATGGCAATTGCTCCGGCTTTTTCGGCGGCGCGGATGAAATCACCGAACTGCACGAAGATCATGTCGCCGCTTTTCTTGGGAGCACCTTCGCTGACGATCAGGATGATCTTGCCGTTGAAGCGCTTCATGTCTTTCAGTTCGCGGTCCAGGTCGTAATTATTCGCGGGGACAACGTCGGCTTCGACGCCGCCGGCGGCGGTCGAGCCCGTCCAGCCCATGGCGTCGATATGCAGAGGACGGCGGATAGGAGTGAGAAGTTCTGCTAGCGCGACGCCGCGAGTCCAGCCGCGCCACATCTGGAATTTTTCTGTGTGAACATTTTCGAGGCCAATGGCGCGCATTTTTGCGGCGCCCCAATCGATGGCGCGCTGTCCTTCTGGGGAGCCGGTGACGCGGGAGCCGATATCATCGCTGAGTTCGGTGAGATATTGAAAAGCGTGCGACTCGACAAAGCCTTCGCCGGCGATTTTTACAAGGGATGGGGCGGTGCCGTCTTCGTTGGGGCCTTTTTGTGCTTGGCTTAAGTTCGGCAGCGCGAGCGTCATGCTCGAGCCCAGCAAAATCGCCGCGGCTAGGATTCTAATTCGATGCTTTTGCACTCTAGGTACACTCCTGATTTGTCCGTCGCCTAAGGGAACCGCGCTGGTTAAGCAGATTGGCTACATCGCCGATGGACGAACTACTTTAGCAGAAGAGTGATGCGGCACAGGCAAGCGCACTGCTACTTGGAACCCGTCACCAGTGCGCGACGCTCGGATGGAAATGATGTTTACGGTGGTGACCGGCGAACCTACACTTTCTTGCGAGGCCATCCTTGCACGCATCCTTAAGCGTTAGACGCGTTACTTCCCTCTTGGTGTTGTCGTGGGCCACATGGCTTGCCGCAGGTCCGGCCGGCGCACAAACGAATCCACCGTCGAACAAGCCCAACACTCCATCGCAAAGCGCAACCGCGGTGCCGCAGCAAGAAAAGGCTTCGGACGCTGCTCGGCAGGTGCCGGCGCGCCTGGAACTGCTCGAGACGCACTACCATTTTGAAGCGGATGGCTCGAGCCGCAAAGAAGTTCACACCATTGTGAAAATTAATTCCGAGCTCGGAGTGCGGCAATTCGCGCACCTCAACTTTGATTACAACCGGGCGTTTGAGACCGTGGAGATTCCGCTGGTGCGCGTGACGCATTCAAGCGGCGGGACGGCGGACGTTTTGCCCTCGGCGATTACCGACAATCCGAGTCCGGCAGTGGCGGATGCTCCGGCGTACCAGGATGTACGGGTGAAGTCGGTGCGGATATTGGGACTGGAGCCTGCGGATACGCTGGAGTACCGCGTGATTACGAATATTTTGCCGAATCATCCTTTGGCACCGGATTTTTGGCTGGACCACTCTTTTGATCGCACCGGCGTGGTCTCACACGAAATTTTTGATCTCGACGTGCCTATTGCGCATCTGCAGATAGAAATTAACCCCGACACTCCGGCGACAGAGCAAGAGGCGTCCGGCGAGGGCGACAAATCGCGGCGGCGCTATCGCTGGGACTTGCTCGCGGACGAGAAACGCAAGACAGCTCAGGTCGTTGAGGGGCGCTCCGATGTCGCCCTCACGACCTTCTCTTCATGGGCCGCCTTGTCCGGACGATTGTTGCGGGGCAATACCTTCTCGAGCAAGCTTTGGTCCGACGCCATGGTCGCCGCAGGCGCGAGCCAAGAGCCAGTCATTCCGGAAGATTTGTACCGGCTCGTGTCGCAGAAGATCACGACGGTGGACATCCCGCTGGAGCTGTCCGGCTATGTCCGAAGGGATGATGAAGAGGTCTTAAAATCGGGGTATGGTTCTTCGCTCGAAAAGGCATCTTTGTTTTTCTTTGCAGACACTATGAATCAAGGCGTGTACTCGAACATCGTGATGTATGGCCGCGGAGTCTCCCTGCAGCAAGAATTACCGCGGCCAACGCTACTGGTGGGTGCGTTGCTCTCCGTGGATTATCGCGGCAAGAAATTGTTTCTGGACCCGGACGTGGGGGTTGCGCCATTCGGAGTAATTCCCGCCGACCTCCGAGGTCACAAGGCGCTCGTCCTTCGCTTGTTCGCGAAGGATTCGGATGATGTCTTCGAAGAAATCCCCCGCGACCTGCCCTTTGCGCCGAAACAGAAGGTTTCCATCGAGGCGTCGATCAGTTCTGACGGCGAGCTAAAGGCCAAGGTGAAATACATCATGCGCGGGGACAACGAATTGTTGCTGCGCCTGGCGTTTCACGAAGCACCGCGCGAAAAGTGGAATGAGGTGGCGCAGTTGTTGTCGCTGTCGGACGGGTTCCGAGGAAAAGTTACGAGCGTCTCGGCATCCGATCCTTATGCCACGCGTGAGCCGCTTACTGTGGAGTATGAAATTTCGCAGCCGAAGTTTGTCGATTGGTCGAAGAAGCCGGTGCGCATACCTGCGATCCTGCCACTTGTGGGGCTGCCCGATCCGCCCGCGGCGGCGAACGCCGCGATTGAGCTTGGAACGCCGCTCGAAGTCGAGACGGAGGCAACGTTGAAGTTGCCGGCGGGATTTGCTGCGCAGGCGCCCGCGGGAACTTCCGTAGCGCGGGACTACGCTACATTTGCGTCGAAGTATGGGAGTGGAGTAGCGGGTGAAACGGCAAGCGGCGCGACGTTGACGGCTTCGCGGCACATCAATTTTCTGGCGCGGGAACTGCCTCCCGAGCGGGCCGTCGATTATCGAGCGTTTTTGCGGGCAGTGCAGAATGATGAAGCGCAGACGTTTTTGATTACCGGGGCTGCGGCAGAAAAGGCAACGCCGGCGTCGGAAAAAGTGGCGCCAGCTAAGCCATAGAGTTGCGGCCTAGATTACACTGCGCGGCAAGCCGCGGCACGCGAAATTAGCCGCCCATGATTTCGCGTTCTTTGATCGCGCTTTGGTCTTCGATCTTTTTTGTTTCGGCGTGAGAAATCTTCTCCAATTCATCTAGCGCGCGCTTCTTTTCGTCTTCGCTGATCTTCTTTTCTTTTTCCAGTTTCTCAATGGCTTCTTTGCTGTCGCGGCGGACGTTGCGGACCGCGGTGCGGTGATTTTCAAGCATTTTGTGGAGAAGCTTGACCATGTCTTTGCGGCGCTCTTCGGTGGGCGACGGGATGGGCACGCGCACGACCTTGCCGTCGTTGGTCGGGTTCAGGCCGAGGTCAGCGGTGCGGATGGCTTTGTCGATCATGCTAACGGCGCTGGCGTCCCATGGAGCGATGACCAGCATGGTGGCGTCGGGAACGGTCACCGTGCCCAGTTGGTTTACCGGCATGGGCGTGCCGTGATAGTCGACGCGGACGTTGTCCAGGAGCATGGCGTTGGCGCGGCCGGTGCGCAAGCTGGTGGTTTCCTTGCGAAAGTCGTCGACGGCTTTTTCCATGCGGGTTTTTGCTGCGGCTAAAGCGTCTTTTGTGCTCATTTCATCCTCGGAGATTCGTTTCTTAAGTGTACGGTTTATTTCATTTTTGTGAATTTGAA
>JBEKVU010000147.1:0-8835 GCA_049513775.1 Candidatus Acidiferrum sp. | reverse complement strand
CATCGCCGGCGGCTTGATCGTCGGATATCTGCACTGGCGGCTTATTTTCTTCGTGAATATTCCCATTGGACTGGTTGGGTTGATTTTGGTCTATCTGCACCTGCCGGACTACCGCGAAGAACATACCGATCCGCTCGATGTGGCCGGCCTGATTCTCTTCGGCTCGGGGGTTGCGCTGCTTTCTTATGTTCTGGAAGTGTTCGGCGAGCACACCATGAGCACGCCTGAAATCCTGGGATGCCTGGCAGTTTCCATCGCGCTGCTGACCGCATATGGCTGGCACGCCGCGCGCACCGCGTATCCCATGCTACGACTGGCGCTGTTTCGCATTCGCACCTTTCGCGCGTCGGTGGTTGGCAGCTTTGCCACGCGTCTGGGTATTGGCGGGCTTCCCTTCCTCTTTCCGTTGCTCTATCAGGTGGGCTTGGGCTTCACGCCCATTCAATCCGGCTTGCTGATGATGCCGCAGGCCATTGCCGCCATGAGCTTGAAGGTAGCCATGCCGCGCATCCTGGCGCGCTTCGGCTATCGCGCGGTGTTGGTGTCCAACACACTGCTCATCGGCCTGCAGATTTTGTTATTTGCCACGATTGGGGCGCGCACGCCGGTGTGGCTCATGGTTCTCGAACTATTCTGCTACGGCTTTTTCACGTCGTTGCAATACACCAGCATGAACACGCTCGTCTATGCCGATGTCAGCGAGGAACAGGCCAGCAGCGCCAGTTCCATCGCGAGCACCACGCAGCAAATGGCCATCAGTTTCGGCGTTGCGTCTGCTTCTCTGGTCACGGCGTTCTTTGTTCCGGATCGTCACACTTCCGACGCTGGGCAATTTATTCACGGCGTTCACCGCGCGTTCCTGGTGCTCGGCGGGATGACCATCCTCTCGACCATCGTTTTCCGAGGCTTGAAAAAGGGCGACGGCGAGGAGGTGTCCGGCGGGCGAAGCATCGCGCATGGCTAGTGGTTGGGGTGCAGTCCGCTTCCGGGCCCCCACCCGTTTAGACATCCGCGACGCCTGTACTTCCGGACACCTACCGAACCGCCGGGCATACCTTAAAATTATGGTTCGTGATGCCAACCAGCCCCACGTCCGCCCCGATGTCCACTTGGACACGAATTCGCACCGGCCGCGTGCGCATTTTGTGGCTCGTGCTGGGAGCTTTGCTGCTGGTGAGCGCGCTGCCCATCGGCCTGTATCACTGGCAAGTTCTGCAACTCAGCCAGGACAAGCTGGTGGATACGGAAAACGTACAGCAAACGGACCTGACGCGTTCGCTGGCGCAGGAAATCCAATTTTTTGAGTCCAACCTGACGCAGCAACTGGTCAGCGAACGGCAAATCCTGGCGCTTACCGGGTTGATCGACAACGTGGAAGACCCTATCCAGCAGGCGAAAGTCACGCGGCTGCTGGAAAACTTTTTAGACAGCAATCGCAATACCTTCGTGTATTTGACGGCGGTGGGAAAGTCCGGCAAAGGCACCAGCGCATCACAGGGTAATTTCCGCGCGGAGCAGGATCCCTTTGTCGCCAAGGCGTTGCAACGCGCTTTCGTTACCTGCCTGCAATCGCAGCAAACACAGATGGTGAAATTTCGCAGCGATCCGCTGGCGCTGGCGCCCGATGACCGGCCCGCGTTCGTGATTGCCGTCCCGCTGAAAGACGTGAACGATAACTTTACCGGCATGCTGGCCGCGGTGGTTTCGCTCGATCCGATCCTGCATCGTTTGCAAGATGCCAGCGTGCGGGGACGCGTGGTTTTTGTTGTCGACCACTACGGCCACATCGTGGCCCACCCGGACACCAAGCATTTCGTGCCCGGCGCAGACGCCAGCTCCAACTCGAAGCTGGTTGCGCAAGTGATGGCGCTGCCGCAGGAGCTGCGCAACACCGCGACGGTGCGTTTCACCGAGCCCGGCAAAAAACGTCCCGTCGAAATGATTGGGACGTACAGCACATTTCCGGAAGTGAATTGGGCGGTGATCGCGCAGCGCAGCCTGGATCAGGCGCGGGCGGATGCCGGCGTAGGAGAGCTGAATCGCCAAGCGCTGGCATTCGTTACCATCGTGGTGTTGGTGGCGATCCTTTTCGGATATTTCTTCGCTGTGGGCATCAGCCGGCCGATTCGCGGGTTGGCCGCGTCGACGCGCGCCATTAGCCGCGGGGAATTTCACCAGCGTTCCCCGGTGCGTGGCGCCGCCGAAATCAGCGAGCTGGCGGAAAATTTCAACAAGATGGCGGGCGACATCGAGGAGTACATCGAGCGCCTGAAAGAAGCCGCGGAAGAGAATCGCGAGCTGTTTCTTGGCTCCATCCGCATGCTTGCCGCGGCGATCGACGAAAAGGATCCTTACACGCGCGGTCACTCTGGCCGCGTGGCGAAATACTCGACGCTAATCGGGCAACAACTGGGATTGCCCGCCGCGGAACTGGACAAGCTAAAGATTTCCGCGTTGCTGCACGACGTAGGCAAAATCGGCGTGGAGGATCGTGTGCTGAAAAAGCCTGGCGCGCTGACGCCGGAAGAGTTCGAGCTGATGAAACAGCACACGGTAAAAGGCGCCAACATCATGCGCCCCGTCTCGCAACTGAAGGAGATGCTGCCGGGTATCGAGCTACACCACGAACACATGGACGGGCGCGGTTACCCGTACGGTTTGACGGGCCCGCAAATCCCGCTCATGGCGCGCATCATCGGCGTAGCCGACACGCTGGACGCGATGACGACGAATCGGCCGTATCAGAACGCGATGGATTTGGATTTCGCGCTGACGCGCATTAAGTCGCTCGGCGGCACAAAGTTTGATGTGGTGATTGTGAACGCGCTGGAATCGACGATCAACGCGGGCAAACTTCGCCTTTCCGCAGTCGAGGTCCACGTTTAGCGACCTGGCGCCCTTTGTTCTTTTAGCTTCACCATCCGTTCCACCCTCCCATTGGCTTCCGTTTGATCAAACTATTTCCAATATGGACCAATCGCCACTATTTATGCGAAAGCTTGGGTGAATCCATCTAAAATAGTGGTGTGCAGCTTTTAGGTCCCAGCGTATGAGCACGCAGATCATCGCTCCCCCGGAAATCGCAGCACCAAATTCAGTGGCGGTCGCGCCTGAGCCAATCGACGAGGGCACGCTTTTCCGCGTCCTGACCGCGGTAAGTTTCTGTCATCTGCTGAACGACATGGTGCAATCGCTGGTTCCCAGCATGTACCCCATTTTAAAGACATCATTTCATTTGGACTTTACGAGCATCGGGCTGATCACCCTGACGTACCAAATTACGGCTTCGCTGTTGCAGCCTTTCATCGGCTACTTCACGGACCGCAAGCCGATGCCCTATTCGCTGCCTGTCGGCATGGCCTTCACGCTAGCCGGCCTCTTGCTCTTGGCCGTCGCGCCAACATTTTTCTTACTGATCATCGCGGCGTGTTTGATCGGCGTGGGATCCGCGGTCTTTCATCCAGAGTCCTCTCGCGTAGCCCGTCTGGCCTCTGGCGGAGCGCACGGCATGGCGCAATCCTTTTTTCAACTGGGCGGCAATACCGGCTCGGCTATTGGACCGCTGCTCGCCGCGCTGATCGTCCTCCCGCGCGGACAAATCGGAGCCGCTTGGTTTTCGCTGGCCGCGCTGCTTGGTATTCTGGTGCTCACACGCGTCGGCCACTGGTACAAAGCCCGCATCCTGCATTTGCAAAAGCGGCCCGCCGCGCATGGCGACCCGGGGTCAACCTTGCCACGCAAAAAAGTGGCGATGGCGATGGCCGTACTCATGGCGCTAATTTTCTCGAAATATTTTTATCTAGCGAGCTTCAGCAGCTACTACACCTTTTACTTGATCAGCAAATTCGGTCTCTCGGTGCAGAGTTCGCAACTCTATCTTTTCGTTTTCTTCGGTGCGGTAGCCGCGGGCACGCTCATCGGCGGCCCAGTGGGCGACCGGGTGGGGCGCAAATTCGTAATTTGGGTGTCTATTCTCGGCGTACTTCCCTTCACGATGTTGTTGCCGTATGTAAACCTTTTCTGGACGGCCATCCTGAGTGTGATTATCGGCTTCGTAATCGCCTCGGCATTCTCCGCGATTCTGGTTTACGCGCAGGATCTTGTGCCCGGCCGCGTGGGCATGATTTCGGGCCTCTTTTTTGGCGTAGCGTTCGGCATGGGCGGCATCGGAGCCGCAGTGCTCGGCCGCCTCGCCGACGCCACCAGCATCATCTTCGTTTACAAAGTTTGCGCCTACCTTCCGGCGCTCGGCCTCTTGACCGGCCTTCTTCCGACGCCGCACCGCGCGAGCGTACAAAAACAGCCAGCCTAGTTCGCAGAAGTCCAGAACCCCGCACGTAGGCGCTTCTTCCGATAGAATGGAAGAAGAATCATTGGGGAGCTTATCTGCGGCAGACTTCTTGTGTTTTGTACCTGGCGGTAGACTCGCTGGTGCCAGTGCGCGGCCAGGCTCTACCGGGCCTCGACGAATTCAGCGCCAGCCTCGACCATTCCGCAGTTCCCGCAGTGTGGGTGACTAACCGCACGCGCCTGCAAATGGACGATCCACGCCGCAAGAATGGCCACACGCATCCCTTTATTGGCGAAGGCGGTTGCGCCGTTTTTTTACCTGAAGACTATTTTCATTTGCGCCCGGACAAAACTTTGCGACTGGGCCGCTTTACCAGCATGCCGGTGGCACAGCCGCAGCCGGCAGCGCAAGAAGCGCTGGCCAGCCTTGCGGAGGATACCGGCGTAGAGGCCGTGCCGCTGCGCAGCCTTTCACCCCGGGAACTGACACAGAATTCCGGCCTGCCTGCACGCGACGCAGAAATGGCCCGCCAGCGCGATTTCGATGAACTATTCTTTTTCGCCGGCGCCTCGGATGCGGATATAGCCCGCTTTGTAGCCGAGGCCAAACTGCGCACGCTCGCCCTAAGACAACACGGAGTGCTCTGGTCGCTCGCGGTTGGCGCCAACCTGCAAAAATGCATCCGCGACTTAACCAGGCTTTATGATCGGGCGCTCCGTTATCACGCGGTGGTGCTCGGCGTGGCGACCGCAAACGAAGCCCGCGATCTTTTTCCATGCTGCGAACGAAATATTTTGCTCGCGAATGAAAAGGTTCCGGCGGCGGGTCACGATACCGACAACGCGGAAGAACTTGCCGACGGGGCGGGAGAGGACGACGCGGGGGAAGGTGCAGGTGCAGTGGTGAGCGCCGACAAAGCCGGCGAAGCGCCTGGCAGAGCTGTGATAGAAACGCACCAGCCTGCGAAAGATCCCGCGCTCGGTCACTACAGTCTTACAATTCCTCTGCGCGCACCCGAAACGTGGGATCGATTGCTTGAAACTGTGGGCTCGCGAAGCTATAAGTAGGCTGCGAGATAAAGAACCATCTTGTGCGCCCGGACGTCTCTATCCACTCGGCACGCAGCACAAGAGGAAATTAGCTGGAACTAATGCGCGTTTCATTGCACACCGGAGTGCGGCGAGACCTACCGTCCATGGGCTGCGATGCCAGACAACTCTCTTGTTTCGTTGGCACTGTGCGCTCTGAACGGATTGCAAACTGTTGGCCCCTAAATTGCGCGGCAAGAGTTGATGGCGGTGCTCCGCAGGCCCTCCCTCGCTAAGTTCTGAACGTACTAGGAGATGGCTAATATGGCGTGGCTGATTCGCACCCTTCGCATCCCTGCAAGCGAATCGAATCTAGGATTAGTTTTGGCCGTCTGCACGGTGACCATGAGCATGCTTTCGCTAGCCGTCGTCTGGCAGGCGCAAATCATCTCTCGGCAGCACGAAGTCATCCAGTGGCTTGCAAAATTGAAGCTCGGCGTCTGAAACACGACGCCGCAAACCCGCTAGTTGAGGCCAACGACTGCACCCCAGGAAACTGTACTCCGGTACGGTAGAACAGCTGGTCAACACCATGGATTTTCTTGCGAGACAATCTTGCCCCCATGTGCTTCAATAAAGGCAAGTTGTAGACTTTTCGCAGGAGATTCAAATATGAAATGCATGGCGAAGTTTTTGTGTGCAGCAATTGCTGCGGTCTTGCTGGCGGGATTCTCGCCGGCGGTCCCAGCGGTGCGTGCCGCAGCCATGGCCACGGCGGCTAGCCCGGCGTCGGCCGACAATCCGGCATCGGCGCATGATCGCCGCAACCATCGCAACGTCAGCGGCAGGCACCACCATCGCAGGCACCACAAGCATCACTAAAGCCGGCACACCACTAACAACGTCCGCTCGGCAGCCCGGACGCCGCTAGAGCGGGCGCAACGATCTCATAACGATCTCAGAAAAAAGAAAAAGGGAACCATAGGGCTCCCTTTTTTCTTTTTCAGCGCAGATTTTCGCGTGCCAATCTACTTGATGAAAAGCGACTCGCGCAACTGGTCGCGCCCAACGAACGACTTGCTGGTACGGTAGCGCGCGAAAAGATCCTGAATCTCGCGATTCTGATAGATTTTTTGCGCCGGGCAAATCATCGCTGAAGAAATCACCTGCAGGGTATTTGAATCGGCCACGCGATAGCGCTGGAAGCCTTCCGGCTTTTTGCTGTGGAACATGGCGAAAACCACGCCGCCCGGGCGCAGCAACTCGGTGATCCACGCCACGGTCTGCTTGGCGACCTCAGGTTCGAGATAGTCGAGCAAATCCCACAATAAAACCGCATCGAAAGATGACTTCGGGTACTGCAAGTTCGCAGTAAGAAAACGCATGGCGCGGCCGCCCGGCGTCATATCCAAAGCGTCGCGCCCTGGGGTGGCGGCGACGCCTGCCTCGCGCAGGCGGGCTTCTTCTTCGGTAAGAAATTCTTTCCAGCCGCGCAGAATGTCTTCGGAAGAGACGCGGAATCCACGCTCGATGAAAAAGCTCAACGTGGTCTGCCATGCCGGACCGAGATCCAGCATGGTGCCGCGGCCCAGACCGTCCAGATTCCAGAGCAATTCCTTCAGGCCATTCGAAACACGGTTGATTTCCTGCATTTGCGGCGCGCGCGTCGAGCCCACCGCAGCCACCACACCGTTGCCATTGTGCGATTTGCCGTTGCTGTTGTGCAGCGGGTTGGACGATTCGCGCGCCACGCTCCCGCCCATCGCGATGCCGAGTTTATTGAGGAAGCCCATGGATCAATCCGCCGCCGACCCGGAGCCCGCAGCTGCCTTATTGGCCACCGCCGCGGCCGCCGCAGCGCGCACTTCGGCGATTTTCGAGGGCACTTTGCCGGCTTCCACTTTGCCGCGGAGCGTGGCGCCTTCTTCAATCGCCAGGCGCTCGGTGCGCACTTCGCCGGAGACTTGCCCGGTACTCAAGAGCTGAATTTTGTCGCGCCCGTTGATGTTGCCTTCGACGCGCCCGCTCACCAGTACTTCGCGGGCGTCAACGTCGGCCTTCACCACACCATTGGGGCCGATGGTTAATGTCCCGTTGGAGAGATTCAGTTTGCCTTCAACGTGTCCGTCAACATACAAATCTTCGCTGCCCGTCACTTCGCCTTTGATCTTGATCCCCTGGCTAATCGATGCGCCAGAGCGCGCGGTGCTCGTGGGCGGGGGCGTACTCGCCGCAGGTTGCGCATTAATTTTCGGAGCTGCCGCGGAACTGGCGATGGGAGTTACGGCAGCAGGAGCCGCGGGCGCGGGCGATGCATCCGCCGCGCCGTGAGGCTTGGAATCTTCTTTACGCCACATTGAGACACCTCAAGCGAGAGTTTTTCTTGCAAGTCGCGTCTCGACTGGAAGGGGGCTGCGACTCAGGCAACTGAAGATAGTACAGCACTTAGTCGGTGTAAAGGGAAATGGGGTGGGGTAAATATAGGGTGTTTCCTGTAAGTCTATACCACCGCTAGCGGTTTTGGTACGCAGAGACCTACAACAGATTGCGATACCGAAGTTGTCTCATTTTGATGCCGCAGCTCCCACATGGCCACGACCATGCCGGCCACCTCGCGGGTTAACTCTTTGAAAGACTTACGCCTCTCCCACCATTGCTGCGGATCGAAATCGCCGTCGCGGGCACTCACCACCGCCAGCTGCACACCCTGTGGAAAAACACGGCGGAAAATATAGCGCGCGCGGCGCGTGTGATAGTTCGAGGTGACCACCAGGACGCTGTGCCATCTTTTCTCAACCACCAGATTACGCAATGCTGCGGCTTCTTCGCGCGTATTCTCCGCGTCTTGCGGAAAAGAAATTATTTTCTCTTTTGGCACGCCGCGTTCGATCAAATCGTGCTGCATCAATTCCGCGATGCCCGCATAGGGCCGCAATCTTCTGCCGCTGGCGACGACCACAGGAGCTTTGCCTTCGCGTATCAACTCCGCAGCGCGGGTGACGCGGTCGGCGTAGAAATTATCGTCGGAGAGCACGATGATGGCGTCGGCATGATCGAGAGTTTCATCGACGATCCACGATTCGCCGGCGAAGCGCAGCAGCGGGCGACGCGCAAGATACAGCGCGCCGCAAAATGCGGCCAGAAAGAGCAAGGCAATCAGCGTACTGAGAATTCCGCCCCGCTCTACGTTGCGAAAACCACGCAAAGAGACAATCGACCCAGAGTCCCTGGCACCGCAACGTTTTTCGTGGATCATGAATTGGGATCGATGGCACGCAACTGCTCCGCGGCCTGTTCCGGAAGCGAGGCATTAAAATAGACTTCCTTGATGCTGTAAGACTTGCTGCGCGATTCAACGATGGGCAGAATTTCAATGTGCCAGTGGTATTCATCCGCCAACGTCTTCCAGTAACCTGAGAGCTCGCCATTATTGCTCCGCGTTTTGTGTGAAGTGTGCACCACCAAATGGAACGACGGCGCCTCTTTTTCCAGACTACGCAGGACACTCCCGAGCAA
>JBEKVU010000146.1:0-9759 GCA_049513775.1 Candidatus Acidiferrum sp. | reverse complement strand
CGGGGGCGCCGGGCAAAGCGGC
The DNA here is from genome assembly GCA_049513775.1 of Candidatus Acidiferrum sp. Lineage (GTDB taxonomy): Bacteria > Acidobacteriota > Terriglobia > Acidiferrales > UBA7541 > Acidiferrum. The sequence continues at coordinate 9,737 of JBEKVU010000146.1, read as the reverse complement.
GCGGCGGACAACGGGGCAGACGCGGGGGGAGCGATCTTTACTGTGAACGGCGTGCTCGTGGTGGTGGATGCCACGATCAGCGGGAACCGTGGCACCGGGTCCGATAGCGGAATCACCGTGGTGCAGACGCAAGGTGGGGCGGCGGCTTCTCTCGCGCTGTACGACACGATTATTTTCAATAACGGCAGCACGGACTTGAATGGCAACCCCATCGGGACAAGGAACGAATGCTCCATCTACGGGTCCGGGGTGCAGCATCTGGGCGCCGGCAATCTCATCCAGAACAATGACAATTGCGATGGCATCGTGTCGACAGACGATCCGCAACTCGGACCGCTGCAAAATAACGGCGGCTTTACTCCGACGATGGCGCTGTCCGTGTTTAGCCCCGCGCTGAACACCGCGGATGTCGCCACTTCGCAGCTACAGGACCAGCGCGGGCAGAACCGCCCCGCGCTCGGCGGCTACGACATTGGAGCCTACGAGGTGTGTCCCGGGACGGGACTATTTATTCCGATTGCGTTTCAGTGTGTCAGCAGCATCGGGACGAACCCTGGGCCAACGGACCCGCTGACGATCATTATTTCGCCGCCGGGTAGCGGGACGACAATCCCGCCCGCCGGAACGAGCGCGCAAATCGCCAATTCGGTAACGGTGCTGACGGCGACGGGGATTCCGGGTTTCACATTCTCGGGCTGGTTGGGGAATGTGACGGACCCAACGCAAGCGACCACCACCATTATCATGAACAGTGCGCAGACGGTAACCGTGAACTTCGTGCCCTGCGCCTGTGTAGCGGACATGAGCGGGGCGGTCAGCGTGACGCGCGCGGGCTTTGTGCTGAATCCCGCGACGGGACGATTTGCGCAGAACGTGACGGTGACGAACATTGCGGGATTTCCGATTCAGGGTCCGCTGTCACTGGTTCTCGATGCGTTGAGCGCTGACGCGATTTTGTTTGACGCGTCAGGAATCACGGACGTTAACGCATTGCCCGTGGGGAGCCCATACCTCAACGCCAATGTCAGCTTGGCACCGGGCCAGAGCACAACCTTCGCGCTGCAGTTCAGCGATGCGACGCGCGGCCCGATCACTTACACGACGCGGGTATTGGCCGGGCCAGGTTCGCGGTAATGATGCAAGGCGACAATTCCAGTAGCGATTCAAGACGAATATCGAAGTCAATCAAGGGAGAAAACGGAATGCGCAACAATCGTATCCTGCAACTGATCGCTGTAGCGGCATTGGCAACGGCCCTCGCAGCGACTTCGGCCAGGGCGGACACCAGTTCGTTCGATGTACAGGTGGAAACGTCGGCGCTGGCCGGCGTCCAGACCATCCTGTTCGGAATCACCGACGGTGACGGCGTCGCTGATAACAGCGTCTCGCTCTCGAACTTCAACTTCGCCAGCGGCAGCGCCCTCGGTTCGGCCAGCGTTACGGGCAGCGGCATCACCGGGAACCTAACCAGCGGAATCACGCTGAATGACAGCGGCTTCAGCGCCCTTTTCGAGCAACAGTTCACGTCAGGCGCATCGCTGTCCTTCCTGCTCACTACGACCAATGCCTTCGCCGGCTTGGCGCCCGATGCCTTTGCAATGTACCTGTGCAGCGGCGATCTCAGCGCGTGCTACTCCGATGACACGAGCACCGGCGCGGTGCTGGTGCTAAACCTGACCGGTGCTCCTTTAACACCCGCGAGTTTTATTCTCAATGGCGCCAGCGATCAGGACTTGCCAGCGCCGTTGGTATCGGTACCCACGACGGGGGGCCAATCGGTGCCTGAACCTCCGGCTTTGGTTTTGATCATTTGTGGACTGTTGGGCATCGTACTGGCGGCGGGGTGGAGGGGTGCACGCAAGACGGTACTAGCGGGTTGAGCTGGAGGAGTGAGCATGCAGCTGCGGCAAGTATTTCTGTGGTGCACGAACGAAAATCACATCCAGGAGGAACACGAAATGGCGATCGAGAAGAAGAGCTTGCGTCATAACGCTAAAATTGCGAAGAAGGTGAAGAATGGGCCGACGAAGAATGCCGTGGCGTCGCGCGGGCAGAAAATGACGAATTTCAAAACTGCGCCTGCTTTCGACGTTGACCAGGTTCTGAATCCTGGCAGCCAATCCGGGGGAATCGGCGCGGGCAAGATTGCTTAGGCCTCGGCAGATTCCGCACTGGACAGCGTTACGCCCGGGCAAGCTGGGGCGCAGTATGCTGCGCGCCCCTAACAAAGGATGTCTCGCCGCGATGAGTGGACGGGGGTGGTGGTGGAACTTATACTGCGTGAATGGCTTCGTTCAATACTGCGCGGGGGCTGCCGTTTGATCAAGTGAGGACGGTTGCGGCCGACGAGGTGCTGGGGGCGCTGAAGCGGTATTGGGGTTACGACGCGTTTCGGCCGCGGCAGGAACAGATTGTGCGGAGTTTGCTCGGTGGGCGTGATACTTGCGTGATTATGCCCACCGGCGGCGGAAAGTCGCTGTGTTACCAGCTGCCGGCGGCACTGATGGCCGAGCGGACGGCGATTGTTATTTCCCCTTTGATTGCCCTGATGCAGGATCAGGTGGCGCAACTCTCCTTGATGGGAATTCCTTCGGCATTTTTAAATAGTTCGCTGAGCGTCGGCGAGCAGGCGGCGATTATTAAGGCGGCGCGTGGCGGTGCGTACCGCTTGCTGTATCTTTCGCCGGAACGCTTGGCGCGGCAGGATACGCTTGATTGGCTGGGCGGGATCCCGCTTTCCTTTTTTGCGATCGATGAGGCGCATTGCATTTCAGAGTGGGGCCACGAGTTTCGGCCGGAGTACCGGCAGCTGAGTGCGCTGCGGAAGCATTTTGCGAATGTGCCGATTGCGGCGTTTACGGCGAGCGCTACCAAGCGGGTGCGGCACGACATTATCGAGCAACTACAACTGCGCGAACCGGACCGCTACATCGCTAGTTTTCACCGGCCCAACCTGCATTACATCGTGAAAGAGTGTAAGGCTCCGGACCAGCGGGCGCTGTTGCTGAAGGCGCTGGCGAAGTACGAGGGCAGTACCGTCATTATTTACGCGTCCACGATAGCGCGGGTTGGGCAGACGGTGGCGATGCTGGCGGAGGAAGGGATTGAGGCGCTGGCGTATCACGGGCAGATGGATGCGGGGCTGCGTCGGACGAATCAGGAGCGCTGGACGTCGGACGAAGTGCCGGTGCTGGTCGGGACGAATGCGTTTGGATTGGGAATTAACAAGGCGGCGGTGCGGGCGGTGATTCACTTGGCGCTGCCGAAGTCGATTGAACAGTATTATCAGGAAGCGGGGCGGGCGGGTCGCGATGGACTCGAGTCGGAGTGTTTGCTCCTCTGGCAGCGGCGCGATGCTGGATTGCTGGCGTATTTTGCCGGGGGTATTGAGGATGCGAAGGAAAAGCAGAGAGCTTGGGGGCGGTATCACGAGATTATTGATTTTGTGGAGAAGGAAGAGTGCCGGCACAAGTTGATTTGCCGGCATTTTGGGGAGAGCAAGACTTGGGAGTCTTGCGGGGCTTGCGATGTATGCCTCGGGATGCCCGGATGGTTCGCGCGGAGGATTAAGACCGAGCGACGCAAGCCGCAGCGGGAAGAGCCGGCGTTGCGGGCGGAGATTCCGCAGAGTCTTGCCGCGACGGCTAGCGGCGGGTTGGCGTCGGCGCTGCGCGATCATTTGCGGCAGTGGCGGCGCGAGGTGGCAAAGCGGCAGAATACGGCGGCGTTTATCGTGATGCATGACACGACGATTGATGCGTTGTGTGTGAAGCAGCCGCGGACGCTGGCCGAGTTGCGAGGGATTCCGGGGATTGGGGAGCGGAAGATTGAGCTTTATGGGAAGGAGATTTTGCAGGTGTTGGCGGAGTTTCGCGGTGGCGCGGCGTAAGTGCTAATGGATAGTGGGGATTTTAACGCCGGCGGCGCAGAGGGCACAGGGAAGGAGAAAAATCTGCTGCCGCCCCATGAACGCGGCTGACGCCACGCGGTTGAGATGATGCGGGCGACCGGCTACCTGGCCGGACTAGGCCGGAACGGCATCGCTAGAAATGCTCTACGGGAACAGGTGCGGCTGAGTGGCGCGCTTGATGCCGTGGGCGTAAACGTAGTAGTGTCGGCGTAGCCGGATCCCCCTCTGGCTTGAAGAGAGGCTCGAATGCCATGTCGGTTGAAAACGAAGAGAAAGCGGTAAGCAACGGAGAGATTCGCGAAGGCGCGAACGTCGACAAGATCCGGGATATCTTGTTTGGTTCGCAGATGCGGGATTACGAGAAGCGGTTTGTGCGGCTCGAAGAGCGGCTGGCCAAGGCTTCGGACGCGTTGCGGGATGATTTGAAGAAGCGCTGCGATTCGCTGGAATCGTTCGTGCAGCAGGAGATGGAAGCGCTGAGCCAGCGGCTGAAGGCGGAGAAGTCCGAGCGGGTGGAAGCTTTGAAGGAGCTGACACGCGAAAGCCGGGATGGCACGAGGTCGCTCGAGCACAAACTTTCGGCGCTGGAAGAGCAATTGGCAGGGGCGCAAGGGGATTTGCGTTCGCGGATCCTGGAACAATCGAAATCGTTGAGCGCGGAGATTCACAAGGCGCAGTCGGAACTCGAAGCGGCGCTCGAGCGGGAAGCGACGGTTTTGCGTCACGAGAAGACGGATCGCGAGACATTGGGAGACTTGTTCAGCGAGCTGGGTTTGCGGCTGCGCGGTGAACTGCAGCTTCCGGAGAAATAGCGATTCCGAACGATAAATTGCACGATCCTTTGCAGAAGGCGCCTGGCGCGCCGATGATGGTCCCCCCGATGCCAGTTGCCAGCGCAACCCGCGATTCTCATGGCTGAAGACCCCATTCTACGTTTGCCGCTCGACCCGGACGAGGAAGAGACGTCGTCCGGGCACGGCGGGTCCTTTGAACAATTGCGGCACTTGATTCTTGCGCCGGAGCAAGAGGATTTGGCGCGTTTGCGGGCGCGCGTGGAAAGCCCGGAGACGCGCACGCGGGATCTGAGTGCGGTGCTACCGGAAGCCATTGCGCTGCGGCGAGCGGCGGGCGGGGAAGCGGCGCTCGGGGAGGCGCTGCGGCCGACCGTCGAGACAGCGTTGCGCGAATCGGTGCGCAAGGATCCAGGGACGCTGGCGGACGCGTTGTTTCCGGTGATGGGTCCGGCGATCCGGCGGTCGATTTTGCAGACGCTGCGATCGTTTTTCGATTCCTTCAACGAGGCGATGGATCACAGTCTGTCGCTGCGAGGATTGCAGTGGCGATTCGAGGCCTTGCGGACGGGGCGATCGTTTTCCGAGATCATTTTGATGCACAGCCTGGTGTTTCGTGTGGAGCAGGTTTTTCTGATTCACAAGAAAACCGGATTGCCGTTAGCACATGCGGTGGCGCCGGCGGTGGCGATGCAGGATGCCAGCCTGGTTTCCGGGATGCTTTCGGCGCTGCAGGATTTTGTGCGCGATTCCTTTCATAGCGCGAAGGGCGAGATTCTCGAAAAGATCAACGTAGGAGAATTGGAAGTGTGGGTGGAGGATGGGCCGTACGCGATACTGGCGGCGGTGATTCGCGGGATTCCGCCACCGGATTATCGATTGCGGATGGCGGAGACGCTCGAGCAGATTCATCGCAACTTTGCGGAGCAGATGGAGCGGTTTGAGGGAGATACCGCGCCGTTTGCGAGCGCTACGGACGATCTGACGCGGTGTTTGGAATTTCAATATAAGGAGAAGCAGAGCAGCCGGCAGGTATCGTATGTGCTGGTGTTCGCTGGGGTGTTGTTCGTGGCGCTGGCAGGATGGTGGTCGTATCGGGCGTGGGAAAATCACCGCTGGGGGCAGTTTGTCGAGACGCTGCGCGGTGAGCCGGGGCTGGTGGTTACGGATTTTGAGCGGCGGCATGGTCGCTACGAGATTCGCGGATTGCGCGATCCGCTAGCCGCGGACCCGCAAGTGCTGCTGCGCGGAGCGGGGCTTACGCCACAGGATGCGGAGTTCCATTGGGCGGGGTATTACGCGATGGACGACGTGATCCTGGCTAAGCGCGCCATGGCGATGCTGCGGCCAAGTGCGGATGTGAAGCTGAGCATAAGTGAAGGTGTGCTGCACGCGGAGGGCGAAGCGTCCACGACATGGGCGACGGAGGTGCGGGAACGAGCGCTGATGGTACCCGGAATTCGCAGCGTGGATTTCTCGCAACTGACGGATACGGATCAGGCGGAATTCAATCGGCTGAAAGGGTTGGTGCAAGGGGCGGTGATTCGATTCCCGCTGAGCAGCGCGACGCCGATGCCCGAGGATCTAGAGCGTTTTCACGGCGTGGTGCCGCAGGTGCGCGCCTTGCTTGAAAAAGCGCAACTGTTGCGGAAAAGCGTGGAGGTGGAAGTGGTGGGGCACAGCGACAGCTCGGGCGTCGAGTCGACGAACATACCGCTCAGCCAGAGCCGCGCAGACCGCGTGGTTTATGAACTGGTGCGAGACGGGGTGAGCCGCGGAGTGTTGCGGAGCCGAGGCGTGGCGTCGCTCGAGCCGCTACGAAAAGAGGAGAGCGAGGAATCGCGGCAGTACAATCGGAGCGTTACGTTTCGCGTGGTCACTTCGAGTGCCGCCGGTTCTGGCGCGGCCGCGTCTAGTGCGAATTCCGCCATGAGTTCCACCACCCGGTCCGCAAGGCCTTAGCCCCACTATGCTACTCAGGAAAGTCTGTATGCTCGGATCGTTTGCCGTAGGAAAAACCAGCCTGGTGCGGCGTTATGTCGATGGCTTTTTCTCGGATACGTATTTGACGACGGTGGGCGTAAAGCTCGTCAACAAAGTTGTGAAGGCCGGAGAGGCCGAAGTGACGCTGGTGTTGTGGGACTTATCGGGCGACGACGAATTCCAGAGGATGCGCTGGACGTACTTGCGCGGAGCTCACGGTTATTTGCTGATGGCTGACGGCACGCGGGCTGCAACGTTGGCGAAAGCCGAGGAGCTTGAAGGGCAGATGCGGAAGGAGTTCGGCGCGAAGCCGTTCGTTTTCTTGATTAACAAAAGCGATCTCCGGGCGGAGTGGGAAGTGGAGCCCGCGTGGCAAGAAGGGTTGGTGGCGCGCGGTTGGGATGTGATGCACACAAGCGCGAAGACCGGCGAAGGCGTTGAGGAAGCGTGCACTAAATTGACGGCGAAGATGCTGCCCTGACGATGTCCGCGATGCTCCAGGAATTTCTGCAACAGCAAGGTTACGCGTTGTGCGAATACCTCGGCGACGGAGAGTTTCGTTTGCTGGCCGAGCCGCCGGAGTGGTTTGCGCAGATTTGGGGCGCGGCGGATGCTGGGAAGAAAAAATCGTTGCGGCTGGGCGATGATTCGCCGTTCCTTGGAAGTTTTTTGACAGAGGCGGAAGCGTTTTGGAAGTCGCCGGTAGAGACCGGAGTGGCGGGAGTTTTGTCATCGGGAGCGTGGATCGAGCAGAGCCGCGCCGAGCTTGGCGCGACGCGCGAGATTCCGCTCGAAGCGCTGGCTTTGCGTATGGACGGCAGGCGCGTGCTTTCGCTGCTGAGCCAGCCGGAGGCGTTTGCAGAACGTACGCGAGTGCTGCAGACGGCGCGAGACGGATTGCTGATCCACGAGCGGCTGCAGAAGGAGGTGCAGAAGAAAGAGATTTTGCTGCACTGCATTATTCATGACTTATCGCAGCCGCTGACGGCCATGCGCGGGTGCTTTGAGGTGTTAGCTTTGGAAGGTGGTTCGGCGCGATCCAAGAAGCTGCTGGATATCGGCAGGAAGCAGGCCGAGCAGCAAGACGAAATGATTCGGGAAGTACTGAAGGCGTTCTCGGCGGATTTAAGGGAGGGTTTGCAGCCGGGTGGCAAAGCAGCAGAGCAGCCGAGCCTGTTGACCTGTGCGGCAGAGACGGTGACGGCGTTTGCGCCGACGTTTGAGGCCAAGGGGATAAAACTGCAACTAAAGCCGAGTAGCGACTCTCGCGGTGGGGCTAGCGAAAGTTCGCAGGCTGACGGCGAGCGAGACTGGAAAGTGGCGGGGGAATATTCGCGACTGAAACGAATTTTCTCTAACTTGGTGGAGAATGCGCTGCGTTACGCGCCCTCGGGCTCGGTGGTTAGCATTGGCATCGAGCACGACGGTGCGCAGTTGAAAGCGTATGTGCAGGACCAAGGTCCGGGTTTGCCCACGGATTTCAAGGCCGCCGACGCGTTCAAGCTTTTTGCCAAGGGCAAGGAGGGGGCCGGGAAAGCTGGTTTGGGCTTATATTTTTGTCGTATTACGATCGAACGCTGGGGCGGAACGATAGGGTGCGAGTCGGTAGCGCCCCGGGGGACGCGATTTTGGTTTCGGTTGCCCGCGGGTAAGACAGGGGAAGATGCCAAGAATCAAGGTGAAGGATTGAAGCCACCGGGGGCGATGGGGGTTCTGCCTCGAGTGGGGACGGGCTCGACGGAAGCCCCCACCCGTGCTGAACGGATGGAACGCGTGGCCGGGCAACCGCCGCCGCAAACGCGGCCGAGTGGACTCGAGGTTTTGCTTGCAGACGACGATGCGGCCATCCGCGAGGTGACGGTATTATTGTTGAAGCATCAGGGTTTCAAAGTGGTGGCCGTAGATAACGGGCAGGATGCCTTGCGGATGCTGGCGAGCCGGCGGTTCGACATTGTGCTCTTGGATGGCGAGATGCCGCGCCTGAACGGCGCGGAAACGGCGCAGCGCATTCGTGCGACGGAGAAGGGCGGCGCGAAGCACCAGATTATTTTGTCGCTTAGCGGGAATAATACCGAAGCGGATCAGCGGCGCTTTCGGGAAGCTGGGGTGGATGCCTGCCTTAGCAGTTTGCTTTTCCAGGGAAGCCGCAAGCTGGTCGACCGCTTCCCGCTACATCGAAGGCTGACCCACCGCAAGCGGAGTCTGTCGCCGATGACGATGGCCATGCCGAATTGCTGGCGCGCATGGGTGGCAACGCGAAACTTTTACAGCGCGTGAGTGGGATTTTTCTGAAAGACTACCCGAAAAAGCTCAGCCTGCTCCGCAAGGCGCTGGCCCGCAATGATGCCCCGGCCGTTGGTGCGATGGCCCACTTGCTCAAGGGTGCGGTGAGCAATTTTGGAGCGGGGCGCGCGCGGCAACTGGCGGAGGAGCTGCAGAACATCGGGCGGGGCGGGGAACTTTCCGGCGCGGCAAAGTGCCTGACGGAACTGGAAGAAGAGTTTGCCAATTTGGAGAAGAAACTGAGAGGATACAGAACGGAAGCAAGTCGAACGGGGTCACCATCCGGCAGGGGCAAGGCGGGCGTACGGCGCCGGCAGAAGCGCGGTAAGCGCTAGATGTCTGCCACGGGGTACTCGTTGCGGTTATCGCTTTCGGAGCGGCCCATGCCCAATATCTTGATCTGTGACGACGACGCCACCACGCGGGAGGTGCTCAGCGGTATTTTAAAGGCCAATCATTACACGGTTTCCACGGTGAATGACGGCCAGGCGGCGTTGAAGGCGCTGAAAAAAAAGAAGTTCGATTTACTGCTGTTGGATGTATGGATGCCGCGCATGAGCGGGCTGGACCTGTTGAATCACCTGCAAAAAGAAAACGAAATTCCAAAGATTGTGGTGATGACGTCTGACCAGACGCCGGAGACGCTATTGGGGGCGCTGCGCGGGCGGGTGTACCAGTTCATCGCCAAGCCGGTCGAACCCGAGACGCTGCTGGAATTGGTGCGCGATGCGCTGGCCGCGGTGCCGGAGTGCCCGGCGATTGAGGTGCTG
>JBEKVU010000145.1:0-8977 GCA_049513775.1 Candidatus Acidiferrum sp. | reverse complement strand
CCGGACTAAGACGCAGTCTATTTATATGCTTCGTCGCCCTGCTGTTCACACCCTTCCGCACTTCCGCCGAACATCACGAGACCTGGATCGAGATCAAGTCGCCGCACTTCACCGTGCTCTCGAATGCCGGCGAATCCGAAGGCCGTAAGGCGGCATTACAATTTGAAGAAATTCGCGGGCTTTTCGAGCAGCTCTACCCGAAATTGCGCGTCGATTCCGGCAAACCAACGATCGTCTTTGCGATCAAAGATGAAAACTCTCTGAAACTGTTCATTCCTTCCTACGGACAAAACAGCAAGGCCATGCACATCGGGGGATTCTATCAACCGGGATACGATAAAAACTTTGCCGTGATTCGCACGGACATTCGCACTGATGGTCCCTTGGGAAACCACGCTTTGTATCACGAGTATACCCACGCCTATTTCCGCGATAACTTCCGCGGTCTTCCCTTATGGCTCGATGAAGGGTTCGCCGAATACTATGGGAACACGAATATTCAGAGCAAGGAGGCCAGAGTCGGCGAGGCCGACGGCGTGAATTTGCGCATCCTGCAAAACAACCCATTTTTGCCCGTCGATCAGTTGCTCACCATCGATCGCAGCTCGCCGCTCTATAACACCCGCGACCATGCCGGCATTTTTTACGCGGAATCCTGGGCTCTGGTGCATTACCTGATGGTGTCCCCGGAAATGCGCGATAAAGATCTGATCAACAAATATCTGCACGCCTTGCACGCCACCGACGATTCCATCGAAGCCGCCAAAGAAACCTTTGGCGATCTTAAGAAGTTCTCCGAGGGTCTGGACTTGTACATTCACCATGTGGCTTTTCTGTTCCAGCGCGTACCGCTTGAATTGAAGATGTCAGAAAGGGATTTTTCGGCGCGCACCCTTCCGCCCGCAGAAGGTCTTTTGGCCCAGGCGGACTTCCTCCTGCGCAACAACCACCAGCCGGAAGCGTTGGAGCTTTTACACGAGGTGGAGAAGATCGATCCGGCTACGCCCGGCTACCATAGCGAATTCGGGTACTACCACTTCTTAAAAGCCGATTACGCCAACGCCGAAAAAGAGTTTCAATTGGCCATTGCCGCCAACCCTAGCGATGTTAACGCCCATATATACATGGGATCCCTGTATTATCGCCGCGATGGCTACACGCCTGCGTCCGTGCCGAAAATCCGCGTGGAACTCGAAAAAGTGATCAGCCTCAATCCGGATTTTGTGCCGGCACATGCCTTCCTCTCGATTGTCTATGCGCAGGATCCCGGCAAAGATACGGACAAGGCGCTCAAATCCGCGATGCGCGCGTCCGACCTCGAACCCGGCAACTTGGCCTACTTCATCGATATCGGAAAGGCGTCGCTGGCTGCCGGACGCATTGCTGATGCGCGGAAAGTGGCGGACGTGGCGCAGAAAATCGCGACCACCAGCAACGACCGGCTTCAGGCGACGAACTTCGCGAAGCAGATCGATACCAAGGTGAACCATCCGGCCGAGGCGGCCAAATCTGCCGATGACGAGCCCAGCACACGTGATAGCGCGGCGGCAGAAAGCGCAGACTCCGCCGCGCATGCGGAAGGCCAGATCACGGAAGTGATCTGCGGACGCCCGCCGGAAGTTTTGCTCACCTTAACGACGGGCGACAAGTCTTTGCTGTTGCATGTCGCGGATATTGGGAAAGTTTCCATCCAGGCGGACGCACCAGCCAGTGTACAGGCTAACGCACAGGTCACCGCTACGACGGCGCCGCCGTGCGCCAAATGGAAAGATCACCGCGCCAAGGTGGACTATCGCGCCTTGGCATCCGGTGTTGCGCAAGGCGAAGTACAAACCATTTCGCTCCAGTGAAGGAACGTCGCCACGCCCGTAAAATCTTGCGAGGAACGGATGAGGAACACGCTGCCCATGCTCCTCACCTGGTCTTGCAACGAGGTTATGCGGGCTGGAGCTGGGCGTACTTTTCGATGAACTTTTTTGTGCCGCGGCCGGGGAAGCTTACAGAGACGCGGCGGTCGTCGTCATCATCCCCTTCGACGCCGACTACCGTGCCTACTCCAAATTCCGGGTGGCGGACCTTGCGGCCTAGCATGGGATTGTCGCCGGCGCCGCGTCTGGTGGCGGGACGGCCGAAACTGCTGGGCGCGGATGGGCGGCGTGGGGCTGGTGCTGCGGGCGTGGGTTTGCCGCGCACGCGACGCAGGAATTCGTCGGCGGAATAAGAATATTCCGGATCGGGCTCGTAGCGGCGCTTCTCGCCAATTTCCGCGAGCGAGCCGCGCACGGTATCGACCAGTTCACTAGGAATCTCTGCCAGAAAGCGCGACGGCAAGCCTTGCCGCATTTGTTGTTCGTTGCCGAAAATACGGCGATAAACGGCGCGCGTTAGCGTGAGCGATTTGCGCGCGCGCGTCATGCCCACGTAAACGAGGCGGCGTTCTTCCTCGATGCCTTTTTCTTCGTTGATGGCGCGATTGTGCGGGCAGATGCCTTCTTCCATGCCGGTCAGGAAAACGTGATCGAATTCGAGACCTTTGGTGCTGTGCAAGGTAATCAGCGTGACGCCGGGTTTGCCCTCGAAGGAATCGGTATCGCTGACCAGCGCTGCGGCGTCGAGGAAATCGGTGAAGGATTCGCCCGCGTCGATACTTTCCGCCACCGCGCGCGTTAATTCCTCAAGATTCTCAAGGCGGGCAACATCTTCCGGAGAATTGCGATCCTTGAGCATGGCCATGTAGCCGGTTTCATCGAGCACCGTGCGGAGAAAATCCGGCGGCTCTTGCGTGGCTTGCGCTTCGCGCAGCTTGCCGATTAACTCCTGGAAGGCGCGGAGCGGAGTGATGGCGCGTCCGGCGACGGCGCCGGAAACGAATTTCTCGATCGCGTTCCAGAGGGAAGTGGAGTTGGCGCGCGCGAGATCGCGGACGGCGTCCACGGTGGTCTTGCCGATGCCGCGCGGGGGAACGTTCAGTACGCGCAACAGTGCAATATCGTCTTCAGGATGGATCGCCAGACGCACGTAGGCCAGCGTATCTTTCACTTCCGCGCGTTCGTAGAAGCTGAAACCACCGACGAGTTTGTAGCGCAGTCCGCGGCGGCGGAAGACTTCTTCAAAGGCGCGCGATTGGAAGTTGGTGCGGTATTCGACGGCGCAGGTCAGGTCCGGATCGTCATTCTGAATTTTTTCCAGTTCGCCCGCCACAAATTCGGCTTCGGCTTGCGCATCGCGCGCTTCAAAATACTTTACGTTGCTGCCTACGCCATTTTCGGCGCTGAGGACCTTGCCGAGGCGCTCTGGATTATTGGCCACGACCGCCCCTGCGGCGTCGAGTATATTTTGCGTGGAGCGATAGTTGCGCTCCAGCTTGACCACGCGAGCATGGGGGAAGTCGCGGGAGAAGCTGAGCAGAATGGAGACGTCGGCGCCGCGCCAGCGGTAGATGGATTGGTCTTCGTCGCCCACCACGCACAAGTTCTGGTGCGGACCAGTCAGCAGGCGCAGCAACTCGTACTGTACGCGATTGGTGTCCTGATATTCGTCCACATGGATGTAGGTGAACCGGCGCTGCCAGCGTTCGCGAACTTCCGCGTTTTCGCGCAAGAGGCGCGCAGAGCGCAGCAGTAAATCGTCAAAATCGACGGCGTTGCTTTGTGCGAGGAGCTTTTCATATGCGGCGAAGAGATCCGCTACACGGCGACCATCTTGATCGATGGCTTCGCGGCGTATCTGCTCGGCGGACTGTCCGTGATTCTTGGCGTAGCTGATGCGGCTGAGGACGTTGCGCGGCGTGAGCGCGTCATCGTCGATCTGCAGCGTAGCCATGGCCAGCTTTACCGCCGCGAGCTGATCGTCGTCATCGTAGATAGCGAAGTCGCGCGGCAGGCCAGCGTTTGTGGCTTCGCGGCGCAAGAAGCGTGCGCAGAGCGAATGGAACGTCGAGAGCCATGGCTGGGCTGGCGGAAAACCTGCGCGCAAAAGCAAATTGGAGACACGCGTGCGCATCTCTTCCGCGGCTTTGTTGGTGAACGTAACGGCCAAAATGGATTCGGCGGAGACGCCGCTGGCGATCATGTTGGCCATGCGGTAGGTGATGGCCCGGGTCTTGCCGGTGCCAGCGCCGGCGAGGATCAGTACTGGACCTGCAATGGTTTCGGCGGCCAGACGTTGTTCTGGATTCAATTCGTTCAGGAGAGTGAGCATCGACCCATTTCGGAAATAATTTTGGAGGATTGCGTGCACAGTCATGGTAGCCGAGCGAGAGGATGCGCGCAAATTGGCGAAAAATATTCTGGTGGGAAGCTGCGCCGGTTGCCGACACCCAGGCCTTCCCCGCGCAGGAGCTCCGCGCTCCAACAATCGACCCGGTCCCGTGCGAACCGCGCGGCCATGAGATTGGGGTTTAGATCGATTCGATCATCGCTTCGGGCAGAGGCCAGCGGGCGAAGATTTTCTTAAGTGACTGGCTGCGCTCCTACTTTGGCTTGCGACCGAGCCATGCCGCTAGTAGTCCCAGCAGAATCATGATTGAGCCCCAGATGAGGTTGAGGTTGACGCCCATCGATTTTGCGTAGATGTCGGAATCCTTGGTTGCCAGGCCAAAAAACGCCAAAAGGGCTCCGATAGCCAGGAACAGCAAGCCGAGCGGTAAGCGAACGTCTAATCCCATTCCTGGTCTCCCTTCGCGGTAACTTCCCACAACGAACTTGGTCGAGTTTCTTATCTGAACAAGAAATTGAGCACCAGCGCCATCGCGGCAACACCGGAGGCGATCCAAATCGGCCTTTTATACCACGGCGAGGCGGTATCTTTGCGTCGCGGCGTCAGTGAGTACACCAACCCAACGAGCTCACCCTCTGACCGGGGCTTGGTGAGCAAGCTGACGACCGTAGTGATGGCCAAGTTCACCATGAAGCCGAAGATGGCGGTCCAAAAATTCTGAGCCATATCGCTAGGGTAGGTATGCAGTGTGGTGATCCAACCTCCGTGTAAGCCCGGCGACGCTCCTTGAGGAATGGTGAGTCCATGATGAAGAAGCGCAGCGGCGGACCCACTTAACAGGCCGGCGAAGGCAGCATCTCCAGTGGTGCGTTTCCAGAACATGCCGAGAAGAAAGGTTGCGAAGAGTGGAGCATTCACCAAGGAAAAAATGAGCTGCAGCGCGTCGTAGATATTGTTGAAACTGGTGACCGCATAGGCCGCGCCAATCGATAGCAAAATGCCTCCGACTGTGGCGGCCCTCCCCATCCACAGATAATGCGAGTCACTGGCATTTTTTCGGATGTAGCTCTGATAGATGTCGTAGGTCCAAACAGTGTTGAAAGCGGTCACGTTGCCCGCCATGCCGGACATAAAACTCGCAAGAAGCGCGGTGATGCCAAGCCCCAACATGCCTGCGGGGAAAAAATGAATTAGGAGTAGCGGAGTTGCCAGGTCGTAGTTGTACACCGGGGCGCCGTTTGAGTCGACGACTGGTTCGCCGGTGATGGGATCTGCCTTCTGGGGAATTATTCCATGCGGACGGTGTCCTTTTGCCTGTGGATCCTTCGCGATACTTTGCGCGGATGCGGCGGAAACCCCGGTCACGATCGCCGAGGGCGGCGAGACAGTCGCGGTGGACAGGGTCTGTGAAGTCACACACACGGCAATGAGTCCCGGTAGAATGACGACGAATGGAAAAAACATTTTGGGAATCGCTGCGATAACCGGAACGAGGCGGGCCGACTCCTGCGAGTCAGCAGCCATGGCCCGCTGAATCACGAGAAAATCCGTGCACCAATATCCGAAGCTGAGCACGAAACCGAGCCCCATCACCAGGCCGATAAGGCCCACGCCGAGCGAATTGGTGGAGGCGTGTTCCATGCCGCGCCAAGAATGGGTCATGTCTGCCGGGAGTCGCTGTTGAATGGCCGTCCAGCCTCCCACGTTGCGGAGACCGATCCAAACCAGCGGGAGAAAGCCGGCAACAATCAGGAAGAATTGCAGGACTTCGTTGTAAATCGCGCTGGAGAGACCGCCGAGAAAAATGTAGCCGAGAACGATGACGGCGCTCAGGAAAATGCTGAAGTGAAATACCCACGCGTGGGGTATGACGCCGTCCAGCAGACCAAGGGTCTGAATCAGAATCGCCATGGCATACAGGCTGATGCCAGAGCTGAATATGGTCATAATTGCGAAGGAAAAGGCGTTGACCGCGCGAGTCTTCTCGTCGTAGCGCATGCGCAGATATTCGGGGACCGAGCGCGCCTTCGAGCCGTAATAGAACGGCATCATGAAGTAGCCAACAAACAGCATGGCCGGGATAGCGCCGATCCAGTAGAAATGGCTCATTACGATGCCGTACTTGGCGCCAGACGCGCCCATCCCGAGGACTTCTTGAGCTCCCACGTTGGCGGAAATAAATGCCAGACCGCAAACCCAAGCCGGAATAGAGCGTCCTGCGAGAAAGAAATCGTTGGAACTGCGTATGTATCGCTTTAGAGCGAAGCCGATCCCGAGCACAAAAGCGAAATAGACGAGCATTACTAGCCAATCTATCAACGACAGATGCACGTTGAGCTCCTTCGGTCTGCGAGTAGCCGCGATATGGAGATAAAGAAATCATCGGAGAAGAAAACGTCGGGAGCGGTGCTGTGTTCCCCTGTTGGGGCTAGCTATAGCTAGCAGCGGACCCGGCAGCGCCGGTGGACGTCGCGACTTTGGCCTGGGATGTATCGATTCCAAGTTGAGAACGTCCGAGCGGCGTAAGGTCGTCCACCGTGGCGCGACCTTTGAAGTCGATTTCGAAGTTGTCCGGCGCGAAGTCTGGCGGTGTCTCTCCGGACAAAAATGAAGGAGCCTGCCTTTGGGTATACGCGGCGTTCTTTGGACATCCCGGTATGGAGGCAATGTACATCACATTGCTGTAGCCGCTTCCGCGGTGTTCGTTTTCGACGGCATGAACGACGTCGGAGTGCCAAAAGACGGTGTCTCCCGGCTGCATCGTTGGAATCGAAGACAGCGCCTTCAGCAGGACGCCATGATATTGGGGATTGACGGAGAGTGTCCGGCCGGGCTTGGCACCGCAGAGATCTTCTTCAGGGACATCGCTCTGTAACGCCCGCAGCAGCATGTATACCATGGAGTTGGCAAGCGGAATCAGTTGCAGCGTGCCGTCTCCTTTGCCCTGGCGCGTGAGCGCCGTCCATCCCTGGAAAGTCCGGAACATGGAGCAGACCGCTGGGGAGGAAACTTCTTGTACCTCGGGCCTCCACGCCGCGTCAAAAGGATCGTACTGGCGCCAGTTGCCGGAAAAAACGTGGCGATAAACATTGCGAAAATTTACATCGAGCCATCGCTCCACGGAGCCGCCGTCCACGTGCGGGGACAGTCCCAAGGATGCCGAACCAGGTGGCCGGCGACGAATACGATCAGCGTAGGCTGGAGTTTGCTCAGGGTTGAAATGTCGCTTTCCCTCGCTCTCGGACTTCCAGAGTTTGTTCAAAAAGATGCGCACGCGGGTCAGCGATTCCGACTGGCGCGCCTGAACTTGAGGGCGCGACCAATAGATGCCGTAAATTTGTGGCTTGGCGGAGGCGAGGTCGCCGAAGTAATTATCAACAGCGGCGTTGGCTAGTTTTGCGGTCAGGCCGTTTTCGTCGACATAGGTTCCAATTTCATCGTCCCAAGCGGTGGCTTGAGCGACTGGAAATGTTTGCCGCACGACACAGGCACCCCGGTCTTTGATTTTGGCGGTCATTTCGGGTGAGACGGTGCCGGCTTCTACTTCCGCATATTGCACGGTGGGAATCACGTCGTGGCCCGCGTCGCGCTCTTTGACGATCAGGTTGACCTTGCGGCGCATTTCCTCTTCGACGTCCTGAAATACTTCCACGTAGTTTGGGAGTGCTTCGCGTAGGGATGTTTTTACGTTGCGAATCGATTCGGGAAGGTCGGTGATTTCGAATGCCATCGTGAGTTCTCCTATTTCCTTGAATAACAAACATCCTGAATCTCTGGATGTTGAGCCGATTGCGGCCATTCCCAGCAAATCAGCCGGGCAATTGTAGGCAGATCTGACAGGGGGTGGTGATGCGGACAGGCCAACCTTTGATACTATTCGGACATTGAGCCCATGGTGCGTGTCCGAAAGGTCTCTCGTGAAACCCCAGTTCGAGCGAGTTACGTTTTCCAGAGGCTGTTCGCTGCGGGTGTACCATCGCCAAGTCGCCGAAATCCCCTTCGAATGGCACCATCATCCGGAGTACGAGCTAACGCTGACGTTAAACAGCAAGGGCTGGCGATTCATCGGGGATCACGTTGGTCAATACCACGCGCCCGATCTGGTGCTGGTGCCTCCCGACATGCCGCATACCTGGGCATCAACAGCAAACCTGCGACGCGATGAGCTGCACACGGCGATCGTCGTGTGGTTCTCAGGCCCGTGGTTAACTCGATTCGTCGACCTGTGCCCTGAATATTCGGGCATCCGCGCGCTGTTGCGGCGATCCTTCACGGGCCTGGCATTCGAGGCCCGCGCGCCAGACGGTATCGCGAAACGCGCGGACGGGCTGTTGGCCAGCCAACCGCGCACACGTCTACACAGGACTCTAGAGCTGTTGTTAGAACTCGCGGATGCGCCGGCCGCCGCGCTCTCGACGAACATTGGGAATGTCCGGCCGACGGCTGAGGGCGAGCCCGCGCAACTGACCCGCGTATTGGACTACCTGCACAAGGGATTTCACGAACCAATTCGTATTGCAGCGCTGTGTGAAGTTGGCAATTTGTCTTCGCGCACTTTACATCGTCTGTTCGTGAAGCATGTGGGCGAGAGCGTGAGCGATTATCTTTGCAGGCTAAGGATCGGGCGGGCTTGTATGCGGCTGGTCGAGAGCGACGCTTCCGTAAGCATGATCGCGTATGAAGTGGGACTCGCCAATCTGGCTAACTTCAACCGTCATTTCCGACGTTTTCGACACATGACGCCGACAGCTTACCGAGA
>JBEKVU010000144.1:0-8981 GCA_049513775.1 Candidatus Acidiferrum sp. | reverse complement strand
CACCCGTAAAACCTCCACCTCGCCTGCTTCGATGATGTTGAAGGCGTGGGGCACCTCGCCGCGCCGCAAAATGAAATCGCCGGCGCGATAAAAGGCGTGCGTGACGGCCTTCGACAAGTCGATATTCAGGAAGCCCAGGTCGCGCGGGAAAAGCACGTCCCAGAACCAATCGAAGGCCACCTTGATGCGCCGCGACCACGTGGGTAGTTTCAGCAGATACACACCGCGCCACATGAACCACGCGGGGAACCCGGAAACGCGCATGCCAAACATTTCTGCCACCGCTGAATATCCGCCGATCGAGCAAAGCTGCCCCAGCTGTTTGAAGCTAAAAGGTTGCGTAGGTTCGCCGCGCACGACGCGCACTAAATTCAGCGCTGCTTGCCGGCCTTGCCGTACCGCGAACTGCGCGGTCGTCGGGGAGGGTTTATTGTCCAAGGCGTTCATGATGTACGCGCAGTCCCCAAGGGTCCACGCGTTCTTCTGGCCCTCGATGCGCATATCTGCCGAGGCGCGGATGCGGCCCCGCTCTTTCGGAACATCGAGATGCTGCACCAGCGGGGAAATTGCCGTTCCAATGGTGCACACGATAGTGGCACCGCGCAGCAACTTGCCATCGCTCAGTTCCACGCCTTCCTGCGTAGCCGCCGCCGCGCGCGTATTCAGCAGGATGCTGATCCCCGCTTTCTCCATCTTCTTTCTCGCGAAGTCACGCAGCGTCGGCGCCACCTCCGGCAGAATCTGGTCGCCCGAATGCACCAGCGTGACCACCACATCTTCCTTGCGGAAGTTGCGATAGAAGCGCGTGCTACTGCGCACCAGTTCATTGATCTCTCCGCCCACCTCCACGCCACTAAATCCCGCGCCCACCACGATAAAACTCAAATGGTGGCGCCGCACTTCGGGTTCGCTGGTGGCTTCCGCACACTCCATCTGACGGACGATGTGCTGGCGCAGCTCCACGGCGTCGCGCATCAGCTTGAACGGAAAGGCGTGGTCCGTCATCCCCGGAATAATTCCCAGATTGCTTTCCGCGCCGCACGCCACCACCACGTGGTCGTAGTGCAGCTTCGACAGCACCCCCGTCCCGTCATCAAACTCAATCTCACTGGCCGCCAAATCGATGCGCTGCACGCGCTCCGTGCGGCAGACCACACCCTTCAGCATCTGCCGCAACGGCGCCGCGGCGGCATCCGGATTGATCGACGCCCCAGCAACATCCGCGAGCAGCGGGTGAAACACCATGTGATTCTCGCGGCTGAAGACCATGATTTCGCACTCCGAGGACTTCAGTTTGTTGCGCAGGGTCATCGCAAACTCCACTGCCGCAAACCCTCCGCCAACGATGACCACTCTCATGAGCTTCACCCTTTCGATTTTCAAATTGCGATTCAGATCAATGCCCCGCTTCAGTCTTGCGCATCGTTTGCAGGAGGCGCAATACCCAGCCGCTTCATCTTGTAAAACAGCGTGGTGCGTTTCAGCCCGAGCCTCGCCGCCGCTCCCCGAGGACCGCCTAGCTTCCAATTCGCGCGCTGGCACGCCGCCAGAATCTCCTGCCGCACACGACGTTCGAGCGTGGCGCTTGCTGCCTCTTCCGGTACCGGCGCGACATCCTGCCGGTCCAGCGGCGCTGCTTCGAACACGCCATCATTTGACAGAATCACCCCGCGCGCCACGTAGTTTTGCAGTTCGCGAATATTCCCTGGCCACGAATAGCGCACTAGGGCACGCATGGTTCCCTCGGGAAGTGTTTTGACCTGCTTTTCCATGGACGCGGAAAACTGTTGCACAAAATGCTTTACCAGTCCCGGAATGTCCGCTTTTCTTTCGCGCAGCGGCGGCAGGGCAATGGGGAAGATATTTAGCCGGTAATACAGATCCTCGCGGAATTCACGGTCTCGCACCATTTGCCGCAGATCGCGGTTGGTGGCCGCCACGACGCGGGCGTCGACGCGCGTAGTGCGCGTGCTGCCCACGGCTTCAAACTCGCGCTCTTGCAATACACGCAAAATCTTCGGCTGCAATTCGAGCGGCATGTCGCCAATCTCATCTAGAAGCAGTGTGCCATGGTCCGCCAGCGCGAAACGCCCAGTGTGCGACGTAAACGCGCCCGTGAAAGACCCGCGTTCATGCCCAAAAAGTTCGCTTTCCAGCAACCCCGCCGGCATCGCGGCGCAATTGACCTTCACCATATTGCGATTGCGCCGCGGACTCAACTCGTGCACCGCCCGCGCAATCATCTCCTTGCCCGTGCCCGTCTCGCCCACAATCAAAACCGTGGCGTTCGTAGGCGCTACCGCTTCCACCTGCCGCAATACGTTCCGCAGCCCGCCGCACCGCCCAACGATCGTTTCGATAAACGAACAACGCAGGCCCTCCGGTTTCATGCTCCTCGGTTCATCAGTTAAATCGAGAGCGCGGGCGATAGCCGCGCTCTCGCGATACCCACCGATTTGCGGAATTGAAACGGAAATTGCACTCATAGGTTCACCCCGGATCGATTTAGAAGATGCTTACCCATACCTACCCCGTCCAGGTTGATGATTCTGCGGGGCACTATGGTTATGGTCATTTTTTTAGTAGTCCCGATATCTGGCGAGAAAGAAATCCGGCCAACCAAGGAAGACTTACCGATGCGCGGACTGAGAGTTTGCTTGGAGTTGTCGCGAAGAATACTGCCGCGGGATGAAATCCACTCGTTTTTTTGCTAAAATTGTTGTGGAAATAACTATGTCCAGAGTTCAAAAAACGTCGCGATTCCTCAAGACTTTCTTGGCCTCAGTCATTTTGCTGGCCCCGGGCGCCGCGCGCGCCCAGTCGCTTGATGTAATGCATAGCGTGAACCCGGCTCAGCCAGTCGCTGCCGCCACGCAAGAGCATCGCCTGGTGCTCTACAATACCCACACTGCGGAGCGCCTCGAGATAGTGTACCGCCGGGGCGAGAAATTTGACCCCGCCGCGCTGGCCAAGCTGGATTATTTCCTCCGCGATCACAATACCAACGAGGTTCGCCAGTTCGATCCGCGCCTTTACGACATTCTCTCGGACCTTGCCGCCTCCGCCGGTCATCCCGGCGGCCAGATCGACATCGTCTGCGGCTACCGCACGCCGCGCACCAACGAATCGCTTCGCGCGCGCACCAGCGGCGTAGCCAAAAACAGCCTGCACATGCAAGCAGAAGCGATTGACTTGCGTATGCCCGGCGTCGACACCCTCATGCTGCGTCGAGCCGCCCTGGCCCTCAAACGCGGTGGCGTGGGCTACTACCCCCACTCCGACTTCATTCACGTAGACGTCGGCCGCGTGCGCCAGTGGTGTTTCGACTGCCCATCCAATCTGACCGCCGGCGATTGAACGGGATGGGACTCGGGCGCCAACTAGCCTGGGTACGGATAACCTTTCTCCAACACTTTGTCGAGCGCCGCGTCCTGTTGATAGATGTCGTCAAAAAATTCCACCCGCCCATCCTCCAGCACGATCGCCGTACCGTAAACAATCAGTACCGGAATCGGCTTCGCAAGATTCACTTGCTGCGTCGCAGTTCCGTTCATCGCCGCGCGTACGCGTTCGAGGTCCCAGCCGGGATTGTTCCGCAGCACCCAAACCGCCATGTCCGCCGGCCTCTCCAGCCGGATGCAGCCATGACTGAAATCCCGCCGCGATTTCTCAAACAATTCGTGCGCCGGCGTATCGTGCATATAGATGTTGTAATTATTAGGGAAAATGAATTTTACTAGGCCCAGCGAATTCTTTGGCCCGGGAATCTCCCGAATGAAAAGCTTTCCCGCGCGCAGTTGCGCCAGCACATCGCCCGTCACCCCCCCGGACGCCACCACCTCCTGCCGGCTGTCCACAACCTCGAAATTTTTCTTTGCCAAGTACTCCGGATCCGCAGCCAGCTTCGGCAACAGCTCCGCCTTGGCAATCGAATAGGGAACGCTCCAATATGGTCGGAACACCACGTACTGCATTTCGTCCACAAAGACCGGCGTAGTGTGGCCGTAGGCCTTGCCCACCACCACGTTCATGGACAGCGCCACTTTTAGATTTTCGTCGTACGCCCGCACGCGAAACTCC
This sequence comes from Candidatus Acidiferrum sp., assembly GCA_049513775.1. GTDB lineage: Bacteria > Acidobacteriota > Terriglobia > Acidiferrales > UBA7541 > Acidiferrum. The sequence goes on along the minus strand of JBEKVU010000144.1, from coordinate 4,901 downwards.
GGAATATTGGCCACAATCGGCGCCGACTTGTACTCCCTCGGCAGCCAGCGCCAGCGCTCCAACGTAAGTTGCATCTGCCGAACCCGCGCGTTTAGCGGGACGTTCAAGTCGGCCAGAGTTTGCTTGTCGATTCGGCCATCGGCCGTTCGACCGTGCCGCGCCTGAAAATTCCTTACCGCGTCCACCAGCGGATCCGCATACACGGTGTTGTCCGCAGGAACGTTCGCGTTAGCCGGCAGGTCGCCCACCAATTGCAGAAATCGCGCCAGTTGCGGCACGCCCGCATAGCTGTCGCCCGGCGCGATCACCTTTGCCGCGCCCGCCATGGCCGGCAACTGCGCTCCATCCGATTGCTTCGCTAGCTCCAGATATGTGTGCAGCGCTTGAATCGTCCGCTGGTAGCCCGGATAGGGAGGTTCCACCTGCGCCAGCGCCGCCCCTACGTTGGAAGCCGCCACAACATTCGTCTTCAAGAAATCCGGTAGATCATATTTTCGGCTTTCTACGTCGAAACCAAAGTCGAAATGCTTGGGATTGACCTTGCCGATATGCAAATCCGAGATGTAGCGCATCACGCAAATCGTGAGCGCCAAGTCGAAATTCACAGCGTCCGCTTCGGACGGCTGCGCGACTGTGGGCCGCAGTTTCGCGAGCCGATCCTTCCAATGCGGTCCGTCGTAATCCTCGGCCGACAATCCCTTCTGGTCGGCATCCAGCAACGCGGCAATCACCTGCTGCGCTTGCGCCGTGGGCTGCATCTCCCGCACCCAGGGCAGCGCGTATCTGTAGGCATCATAAAACTTCGTCACATGCTTGGTGTAATCGCTGAAATTCGGCCAGCGCAATTCCGCCAGGTTTCCGGATTGCACCATGGCGCGCAACTGCTCTTGCCCCGCTGGGCTGAGTTGCTGCGGCGCGACCCTGGCGCTCGACTGCGCGGCGTTCTCTCCCTGCTCGGGCACGCGTCGCGCCGACCCGGTGTGACATCCCAACACCAGCGCCATCGCCAATCCGGTTATCGCCACAATCACCAGCCGCACTTGCGAACGTCCTCGTTGCTTCACGGCAATCTCCCTCTCCGTTTCGATCCTTATCCGCTGTTTAAACGGGATTACGAAGGACTGCTGCTCGAACAATTTGGCACGCCTTGAACCTTGGTACTTTGACGCTGGGACTACTCTTGTGGCCATAAGATTTTTCTCGTGCTCCTCCCCGCCCAGGGCCGTCTTGGCCCAGCGCGCTAAAAAAAATGTGTCCTTCCATCCGGCGACTTGCATCTGGACCTTTGAATGGCCACGGCTGCCGTGACCGCGGGTGAGATGTAACGTGACTTTTATCTATTTTCGAGTAGACTCACCCGGTATTCCGGTATCCGTTCGTTTCACCGCAAGCGCCTGGGCCACCACCCAAACCCCGCATTGGAAGGCTTGAGCAGCATGCCGGTATCGCGCGCTAACTGGGGACTCATCGCCAGCCGAATTGCTGGCGTGCTCATTTTTCTTGCGGGCATTCTTTTCGCCGCGCGTTTGTGCGCCGCACAGCAATCCATCGCCAATCCGATTCCCAACATTTTTGCACCACTCTCCACCCCGGCGCACTCCATCGACCACCTTTCGCATTTCGTGCTCGCCATCACCGCGCTGATCTTCATCGTTGTATTCACGCTCTTGACCTATGCCACGATAAGGTTTCGCGGCCGCGCTGCGGATGCCGCGCGCGAGCCAGCACAAGTCTACGGGAGCACGCAGATCGAGATGGCGTGGACGGTCATACCCATCTTGATCGTGGTGGTGCTGTTCCTGGCCACTGCTCGCGTGATTCACGCGATTCAGGACGCGCCACAACCCGCCAACGCGCTACAAGTCACCGTTATTGGGCACCAGTTCTGGTGGGAATTCCGCTACCCGTCCCTGGGGATCGTTACTGCGAACGAACTGCATATTCCGACGACCGATCCCGCGCACCCGACGCCAACATTCTTAAAGCTTCTTTCCGCCGATACCGATCATAGCTTTTGGGTTCCGCAACTCGCCGGAAAGACCGATCTAATTCCCAATCACCCCAACGAAACCTGGGTTGAACCGGATCGCCCGGGTCTGTTTCTTGGGCAATGCGCGCAGTATTGCGGGACGCAGCACGCCAAAATGCTGCTGCGCGTGTATGTCGACAGGCCGGAGGTTTTCGCTGCGTGGGTCCATGCGCAACAACAACCCGGCAACCAGGATCCACAGGTGTCGGCCGGTCGGCGCGTCTTTGAATCTACGGCCTGCATCAATTGTCATGCTGTGGGGGGCACGCCGGGCAACGGTCGATTTGGACCGGACCTGACGCATCTGATGAGCCGGGACACCATCGCTTCGGGCGCGGCGCTAAATACGCCCGAGAATCTGCGCTTGTGGGTTCAGCAGCCGGACGCCATCAAGCCCGGCTCGCTCATGCCCGCCATGCAGCTTGACGATGCGGATTTGGACGCGCTGGTGAAATATCTCGAAACGCTGAAGTAGCCGGTTGACGTAACGGAGATTTTGGAGACGACGCATGGCATCGGATGCACTGGCCATTCAAAATGTCGACGCTGGCGGAAAGACCTGGGTCCAGGTCCTCCACGAGTGGGTTACCACTGTCGACCACAAGCGTCTAGGCATCTTGTACATCGTGTACGCGTTGCTTTTCCTGGTTGTCGGCGGCATTGAAGCTACCATCATGCGCATTCAGTTGATCCGCCCGCACAACGATTTCGTGTCCCCGCAGGTTTTCAACCGCATGTTCACCATGCATGGCACCACGATGATTTTTTTCGCGGCTATGCCCATCCTGTTCGGGTTTGCGAATTACCTCGTACCGCTGATGATTGGCGCACGCGATATGGCTTTTCCGCGGTTGAACGCTTTCAGCTTCTGGCTAACGGCGTTTGGTGGGCTTCTGTTGTATTTCAGCTTTGTGGGAGGCAGCGGACTTTACGGCGCCGGCGATGCCCCTGACGTAGGTTGGTGGGCTTACGCTCCCTTGACCGCCCGCGCGTTTTCTCCCGGCCCCAGTTCGGATTATTGGACAATTTCTGTTCTTGTCTCGGGCTTTGGCAGCATCGGTACGTCCATCAACATCATCGCCACGATTTTGTCGATGCGTTGTCCCGGGATGACCATCAATCGCATGCCGCTGCTGGTGTGGCTCAACATGGTGATGGCCGGCATGGTGCTGATCGCCCTTACGCCGCTCTCTGCCGCGCAAATCATGCTGCTCGTTGACCGCTATCTCGGCGGGCATTTCTTCGATACCCAGGCTGGTGGTTCGGCGGCCCTATGGATGCATTTTTTCTGGATCTTCGGTCATCCCGAAGTCTACATCCTGATCATTCCGTGCTTCGCGTTCATCTCGGAAATCGTTCCGGTGTTTTCTCGCAAGCCGATATTTGGTTATCCCGTGATGGTTGGCGCCACTGTCTGCATCGCCTTCGTCAGCCTCAGCGTGTGGGCCCATCACATGTTCACTATTGGCATGCCCTCGTATTCCAACGCCTTTTTCACCATCACCAGCATGATTGTGGGAGTGCCCACGGGCATCAAGATTTTCAATTGGCTGGGCACTATGTGGGGAGGCAAGCTCATCTTCAAAACGCCGATGCTGTTCTGCATCGGCTTTCTCTTCCAGTTTCTTATTGCCGGGCTCACCGGCATCATGCTTGCCACGGCGCCCTTCGATTGGCAACTCGGAAACTCTTACTTTGTCGTGGCGCACTTCCACTACGTAATCGTCGGCGGAATCCTCTTTGCGGTATTCGGCGCTTTCTATTACTGGTATCCCAAAATCACCGGGCGCCTGATGAGCGACACTCTTGGCAAATGGCATTTCTGGCTCTTTGTTATCGGTTTTCACCTGACCTTTGACTTCATGCACATTCCCGGCATCCTGGGCATGCCACGCCGCATTTATACCTACGAACCCGGCCGCGGCTGGGACCTCTTGAATCTCATCGTTACGGTTGGCGCCTTCGTCCAGGCCGTTGCCGTGCTGATCTTCGTCGCCAATCTGGTGATTTCGTATTTCAAAGGCGAGAAGGCGGGAAATGATCCCTGGGACGCCTGGACCCTCGAGTGGACCACCAGCTCGCCGCCGCCCGTTTACAATTTCGCCACCATTCCCGCAATCGCCAGCCGTCGCCCACTGTGGGATCTCAAGCATCCCGAAGATCCGGACAGCCTTTATGAATAGCGCGTTCACAACTAGGCGAATCTCGTGTATGGGTACGGAAATCTTGTATAGGTGCACGATCGTTCCTGCCCGCTCAAGCCACTACATGGACCTGCGTGACGATGTCCGCCGTTGCTTCGCGACTGCTCGTCAAGGAATCGTTTAATGAGCGCTATCGCCAATCCCGTTGCCCCGACGCCCGCTTGGAAACTCCCCTATCGCGGCACAGTCGCTATGGCCTGCCTGATCATCGGCGAGTCCGCCATCTTCACCATCTTCGTTGTCGCTTATCTTTTCTACCTTGGCAAAAGTCTTACGGGCCCGACGCCTCGCGAAGTTCTTGAAGTCCCCGTTTTCTTCACCGTCTGCCTGCTCTCGAGCAGTCTTACCGTTCATTTCGCTTCGCGCGCGCTCGAACACGGCAAACGTGGCGCCTTCCTGGGCCTCTGGCTGCTCACCATCATTCTCGGCGGGCTTTTCCTGTTCGGAACCGCGCAGGAATGGCATCGCCTGATCTACGAACACGGTCTGACTATTTCCACGAATCTCTTTGGTACCACCTACTACTCGCTGGTTGGTCTCCACGGCTTTCACGTAATCGTCGGCCTGCTGCTCCTCAGCATCGTGTTTATTTTTGCAGTCGCGGGTTTCGTCGGCCCAGAGCAGTCCAAGCGCATCGAAGTTCTCTCGCTGTATTGGCATTTTGTGGA
>JBEKVU010000143.1:0-8990 GCA_049513775.1 Candidatus Acidiferrum sp. | reverse complement strand
CGGCGCAGGAGGATTCACTCGCGCGTTCGCCCCCATCTGGTTCGGAAAATCGCGCACACCAATCTGCATCAACGCCGCCGTGTAACTCACTGTCTCCACATACTTCTCGTAATCCCCGGCGTCCCACCATCCGCCGGACGCATCGATATTCGGCAGTTTCGCCGAAACCAGCGGCCCCGCGGGCGGCACGTTATCGATAAAGTCGTTGCTGTCCAGCGGAGGCGTCTCGTAAATCCGCGCATTCTCATCCTTCAAATGTCCCGGCTCGGTGCGCAGCGCATTACGCACAAAGTCGGCCCCATCGCGTTGCGTCTCATAGAAAAACAGCGTGTTCAGCAGCAGCCCGGAATAAAGCTCCTCCGGACAATCCACCGCAAACTGCGGCGACGCCGCATTCACCGGCCCGGCCACCGCAATGCTGTACAGCCCACCTCCAGCCACCGTGAAATCCAGCGCGTACACCTCAAACGTCTCTTTCTTACTGTGACTCCACGTCCCCAGCAGCGCCCCAATTTTGCCGGAGTACGCTACCGCCCCCTTCGTGTTGACCACCTTAAACGTCGCCCCACTCTCTGCCGCCGTGGACATCAGGTACGCGCGAAACGGCCCCTCCCCAGTCTCGTAGCCCACTTGACTCACCCGCACATAGGCAGACTGCCCCCGCGCGGCTGGCACGCCAGCCAGCACCGCGAAAAAAATGCCGAAGACCAAGGCGAATTGCAAACGCATCGCAATGCGTGCGCTGGAAGTAAGCATGCCCAACTCCTGGCCGCGGGGAACGGCTCGTATTAAATGGGTTTAATACAGGCGAATACTGCTCTCTTGCTTTTGGCGTGTCAAGGAAAACCTTCCGCGTTCAATTGCGCCGCACAAGGGGCGGCCGCTCGTCATCCTAAATATTTACCGAGCTGCGAAACAGCGGCAACGTCTTGCACATCTCCAGAATCTTTGCCCGCAGCTCTTCCGTAATTCCCGTGAACTCAAATCCATACATCGTTCCTTGATTTCGCCGCACCGTTCCGTTAACCGTGCCTCCAGCGATCTGCGAGAGCGACACTTCCTCGCCAACCTTGAGCTTCGCTGTGGTCGCTGCGGACATTCCACCTCCGCTCATCTCGAAAATAGTCCCCACTTCCCGGTCGCCATCTTTCTTCAGGATGTACACGCGTTCGATATATTGGTGCCGCGAATACTTCCTTTTCTCCACCACAGGTTGTGTCGGCGCAGCCTGGGTACCCGCATTTTCTGTTGGCATGACACAATTCCTTGGAGGGGCGCTAAAAGCCGCGGCGGCCGCGCAAGAGGGGAGTACCACTGCAGCCTCCCAAATCATAAACAAAAATCCGTCCCGGCGCTCCAAGTAAAACGGCCACGACGCCATCTAGGTACGTCCCGCTCCTCCCGCGAGCCTCGTAGCCTACAGGCAAGAACCAGCCCTCCATCTGGCCCCCGCCGCATGCGACGTATCGCGCATTCCCGCATCTAATGAGGAACGGCGCGCCCCGCAAGATCACCAGGCTCTCGCCGTTAGACCATTCCCGTTCCCGTCTTCCTCAATTCAATGGAGGAAACCAGATGGAAAGCTCCGCAGCAAAACAGCAACCTATAGCAGGAGGTCCCATGGCCACTGCCGAAGTAACCTATTTGCGCGGCGAACTCGAACAGCGCCGCGAGCGTCTGCACCGCGCCCTGCACTCACCGCACGCCGACGCTTCGCTTTCTCAATTGCTCTCCGCCGTCGACGCCGCTCTAAATCGCCTCGATCAAGGTACCTTCGGAATCTGCGAATCCTGCCACGACAGCATCGAGCCCGCGCGCCTGCTCTCCGATCCGCTGGTCCGCTTCTGCCTCGACCATCTCACCAGCACCGAGCAGCGCGCCCTCGAAAGCGATCTGGTGCTGGCCGCAAGTATCCAGCGCGCCCTCTTGCCGAAACCAGACCTGGCACTCGCCGGCTGGGACGTCCGCTATCACTACCAACCTGCCGGCATGGTCAGCGGCGATTATTGCGACCTATTCGAAACGCAAGCTGGCCTGCTCTTCATGCTTGGCGATGTTTCCGGTCACGGCGTAGCCGCGTCCATGTTAATGAGCCACCTGCGCGCCACTTTCCGCAGCCTTGCCGAAGCCGGTCTCCCGCTCGATCGCATGGTCGAAGACGCCAACCGCATCTTCTGCGAAAGCACCCTGGCCGGACAATTCGCCACCCTAGTCGTCGGCCGCGCCTGCAAGGATGGCGCAGTGGAATTCGTTAGCGCCGGCCATCTCCCCGTCCTGCACCTCCACAGCGACGGCGCCACCCCCAAAGACGCCACCGGCGTCCCACTCGGCATGTTCTGCAACACCCGCTTCCCAGTCCACCAACTCACGCTCGCCCACCATGACACTCTCTTCCTCTATACCGACGGCCTAACCGAATCCCGCAACACCGCCGGCACAGAATACGGCCTCCCCCGCATCCACAAGCTAGCCACCCAACACAAGTGCGCTGAAGCCGCGCATCTAATCTCCAAGTGTCTCGAAGATCTCCAGCTCTTCGGCGAAGGCCAAAAACAAGCCGATGACCTAACCCTATTAGCCGTTCGCCGCGTAGCATAAGATCGGCGTCGATTGGCTACGCACAACAGCCGTTTCCGCATGCATTTGTAGCGGCCGGGCTTTCAGTTCCGGCCGCTTGCTTTTGCTTTTTTCGGTTCGTCGCATCTAGTACCTATAAATTATTATGTATAAAACGTAACTATCTCTTGTTACCCTCTGCCGTGATAAATCGATTTCCAGTCCGATTCTCTCGCCGCCGCTCCGATAAATTCCTCACGCCGTTTCCTTACACTCTCCGCGTCTGCTCTTTTTTCAATAGCTTGCGCACTCTTCTCAAATTCGTTTTTCGGCGCATCCCGAGTATTTTCTTGAGTCTGCGCACCCTTTGGCACAAACACCCGGGGGTAGGGGTAGCAAACGCCCATTCCCAGACTATGCAGTAACTCTTGTATTCTCTATATAGGTTATCGGGATCTTCTAACCGCTGCGCAATGAATAGATCGCACCGACAGCCCCAAGGGGTGGGACCTGGTTTTCCCTCGTCCAATCCAAATTCCCAAAATGGTCGCCGCCTAGATTCCCAGCACTGTCACCAGTTCGCGCACCGACGCCGAGGACTTCTGCAACGCCGCGTTCTCTTCCTCGGTCAGTTTGATCTGAATGATCTCTTCGATTCCCGAGGCGCCGAGTTTTACCGGCACACCGACAAACAATCCTTTAATCCCATACTCGCCTTCGAGAAAGACGGCGCAGGGCAAAATCTTCTTCTTGTCCTTCAAGATTGCTTCGACCATCTCCACCGCGGCAGCCGACGGCGCGTAGTACGCCGAACCGGTCTTCAGCAAATTTACGATTTCCGCGCCGCCTTTGCGCGTACGTTCCACGATCGCGTCAATCCGTTCCTTGGACAGCAAATCGGGCAAGGGAATTCCCGCCACCGTCGAATAGCGCGGCAGCGGCACCATGTCGTCGCCGTGTCCGCCCAGCACAAACGAATGCACGTTCTCCACGCTGACCTTGCACTCCATCGCTACGAACGTGCTCATGCGCGCCGAATCCAAAACGCCGGCCATTCCGAGCACGCGATTCTTCGGGAAGCCGCTCACCTTGAACGCCGCCTGCGCCATGGCATCGAGCGGATTGGTCACCACGATGATGATGCACTTCGGGGAATGCCGGACGATCTGTTCAACGACGGCCTTCACTACGTCGTGATTGGCCTTCAGCAAATCGTCGCGGCTCATTCCCGGCTTGCGCGGAAATCCCGCGGTAATCACCACCACGTCGCTGTTCGCGGTAGCGGAATAATCGCCGTTCGCGGTCGAAATTCCCGTAACGTGGGCATCGGTCCGCGTAATCGGGCCGGATTCCATCATGTCCAGCGCCTTACCCGCCGGCGGGCCTTCCAAAATATCGGTGATCACTACGTCGGCTAGCTCCATATCCACAATCCGCTGCGCCGTAGTCGAACCCACAAATCCGCTACCCACCACCGTAACCTTCTTCCGGCTCATCCGTTCATCTCCTCATTCTCAAACGACTCAAAACTAGCCGCTACCGTCATTCCGAGCGAAACAGGCCGACGCTTTTGCTTTTCCAGTTCGCTTCCTGCGAACCGGTCGGCCTGTGCAGCGATGAATCTCTCTTCGCTTTTCTCGCTGCCAGCCCGGCGGCCGGTTTCACCGCGCCGCGACAGCAGCAGATTTCATATTTTCGATAATCGCGTCGGCAAACGCTGCAGTACCAACTTTAGTCGCGCCTTGCATCAGGCGCTCCAAATCGTAGGTCACGCGCTTTTGCTGAATGGTCTTGGCGATTCCGTCCTCGATCAGTTGCGCCGCTTCTTCCCATCCCAGGAACGCGAACATCATCGCGCCGGAAAGCATCACCGAACTAGGGTTTATGACGTCTTTATCCGCGTATTTCGGCGCTGTACCGTGGGTCGCCTCAAAGACGCCGTAACCATCGCCGATATTCGATCCCGGCGCCATTCCCAGTCCGCCGACCTGCGCCGCGCAGGCATCGGAAAGATAATCGCCGTTCAGGTTAGACGTCGCCAACACGCTGTATTCATCCGCGCGCAACAGCACCTGCTGAAACACGGAATCCGCAATCCGGTCGTTGATCAGCAGTTTTTTCTTCCACTGGCCTTCTCCGTGCGTCGCGCCAATCTTCGTGAGCACATCGCGCACTTCCTCCTGCACCGATTTGCGAAACGCTTCCGGCGCCTGTTCGAGACCCGGTTCGATCATCGCGGCGTTTTGCTCCGGGGTCAGCGAGGTATTCTTGTCCAAATTATCCAGAATCCAGCTTTCGCGCTCCGTCACCGTTTCCGCGCGAAATTCCTCGCGCGCCAAGTCGTAACCCCAGTCGCGGAATCCGCCTTCGGTAAACTTCTGAATATTCCCTTTGTGGACCAGCGTTACGCTCGGCCGCTTATTTGCCAGCGCAAACTTGATCGCGCGCCGCACCAGGCGCTTAGTTCCCGTGGGCGAGATCGGTTTTATGCCGACGCCGGAATCCCAGCGAATCTGTTTCTTGCCGCTCTTCAACATGTCGTTGTTCAAGAATTCCAGCAGCTTCTTCGCCTCGGGCGTGCCGGACTTCCACTCAATCCCGATATAAACGTCCTCGGTATTTTCGCGGAAGATGACCAAATCCATTTTCTCCGGATGCGTTACCGGCGAAGGAACTCCGCTGAAATAGCGCACCGGACGTTCGCAGGAATACAGATCCAGCAACTGCCGCAGCGCCACGTTCAGCGAACGAATCCCGCCGCCCACGGGTGTGGTGAGCGGCCCTTTAATGGCCACGCGAAAATCGCGGATGGCATCCACGGTCTCGTTCGGCAGCCATTCTTTAAATGTATTGAACGCCTTCTCGCCGGCGAAAACCTCAAACCACGCCACGCGCCGCTTCCCGCCATAAGCATGTTCGACCGCCGCATCAAAGACGCGCCGCGAAGCCTTCCAAATATCGCGCCCGGTCCCGTCGCCTTCGATAAACGGAATCACCGGCGTATCTGGCACCTGCAATTCACTGCCGTTGTAGCCAATGCCTTTGCCTTCCGCTGGAACATTCACACCATTGTACGACGTCTTCATGAACGTCTGGCCTCCGCCCACGTGTCTCGCGCGCTCACCGCGCAATTAGAAAACATATCACAACGCGCGCTAACTCCCGAATCGCGCTTTGGTAGCACAGGCGCTCCTGCCGTGGCTGCGGCCACACGCAGATGCCAGCCGGGATCGCGCGCGAGTCCTAAGCGTCGCAAGAACCGCACGACGAGAGTGCCCGGTGCTACCAAAGCCTCGCTGGACGACTCAACGGTGACCATTTATATTCATCTCCGGTTGCGTGACGACGCATGAAACGCCGTTGTAGGCCCGCCATCGTGGGTGGCACAAAAGGAGAATCACTGATGATGCTCGATTGGAATGAATACCAGGCACAGATTGGAAAAACGGTAGCCGAACTCGCAAAACTCACTCCCGACACGATTCGCGGCTATCGCACACTGAGTGACGCCAATTCCAAAACTGGCAAGCTGGACGCGAAGACTCGCGAGCTTATCTCGATCGCCGTAGCGGTAACCACACACTGCGACGGTTGCATTGTCATCCACACCGATGCGGCGCTCAAGGCTGGAGCATCGCGGGAAGAAATCGCCGAGGCACTCGGCGTAGCCGTGGCCATGAACGCTGGCGCGGCACTGGTATATTCCACGCGCGTGCTCGACGCGGTCGCGGCAAAAACCCAAGCCGCGCACGGATCGTAGTACTAGCGCAGGTACTCTTGCCCGTGCTTTCTGTGCGCTAATCCTCGGCGACACCGAAGCTGCTGCGTCTGTGCCCCGGGAGGAGGCAGTCTCGCTAGAACTGGTTCCAGAGATATTGGTTGTAGACCTCGTGATGGTGCTGCACTTCGGGTGCTTTCACGAAGGTGCCCAGGGAACGCGAGCAGCGGTCGGCGGCGACTTGCTTCAGTTCCGCGTAACGGCCCTTGACGTCCGCGCCGAGCAGCTTGCTAGTCCATTCGGCTTTCTTAAAGTCTTCGATGGCGGTGTAGATGTTGTCCGGCAGATAGCGTTCGGCCTGGCGCAGATTTTTGATTTTTGCGGTGTCGCCGTCGAGCCCGGATTTGAAGATGGAGTACATCACGAGATAAGGATTCGCATCGGGCGCGACGGAGCGAACCTCCACGCGCGAACTTTTTTCGTTGCCGATGGGGATGCGCACCATCGAGCCGCGATCGACCGCAGAAGCTTTGATTTGATTGGGCGCTTCAAAATGCGGATCGAGTCGCCGGTAGGCGTTGACGCTGGCGTTCAGCAGCAGGCAGATGTCGTTGGCGTGCGTCAGGATGCGGTCTACAAATCCCCATGCCATTTTGCTGAGCTTCTCTTCGCCCTTGGCGTCCCAGAAAAGATTTTTGCCGGCTTTGCTGATGGACACGTTGGTGTGCATGCCGTTGCCGTTCACGCCGACCACCGGCTTGGGCAAGAAGCACGCCGTCAGCCCCATCTTGGTGGCCACCTGGCGACAGATCAGTTTGTAGAGTTGGATTTGATCCGCGGCCGCAACTACTTCGCCATAGCCATAATTGATTTCAAATTGCGAGGGCGCGACTTCCGGGTGATCTTTTTCGTTTTGAAAACCCATGGCGCGCTGCACTTCCGCGGTGGTGTCGATGAACATGCGCAGCGGGTCGCCGGGCAGGGAATGGTAGTAACCGCCGGTGTTTACGTAGTCAAATTTTTGCGTTTGCGCGTAATGCTGCTCGGCGTCGGCGCCGGCGAAAAGGAAGCCTTCGATTTCGTTGGCGGCATTGAGCGTGTAGTCTTCGTCTTTGTATTGTTGCGCCGCGTAGCCTTTCAGCACGCCGCGAATGTCCGCGCTGTAAGGCGAACCGTCCTTGTCGATGACTTCACCAAAGACCAAAACTTTGCCCGAGCCGAATACGTCTGACGGGCCCCAGTAAAAAGCGCTCCAATCCATGGCCAGGCGCAAATCGCTTTCGCGTTGCGCGGTGAATCCGCGAATCGAAGAGCCATCAAACGTCAAATTGTCCCAGCTTTTCACCAGGAACTTTTTGTCGTAGTCCAGCATGTGCAGGCGGCCTTCGAGGTCGCTGAAGAGCACGGTGACGGCCTTGATGCGCTTTTCGTCGGTGAGATATTTCAGGCGTTCTTCCTGAATTTTGTGGGGCGCTACGCGCTTCATGCGCTGTTCTTTGGCCTTGAGGTTCAGCTCTTCGAGTTCGTCATAGGGCAAGGCAAGGAAACTACGCAGTTCAGTCGACATGTTTCTCCTCAAGTGTTGGAAGTTGTAATGGGACGAAATTGCGCGCGGAAGTGGGCGATGAACAGGGAACGTCCATAAGTGCGATAGGGTAGCGCGGTGTTTGCGAAATGGTCAAATCGAAGAACCGATGCATCAAATGAAAATTTGTGTTTGCGGATTGCTGCGCCCTCTGCCTAGCGATACGAGACAAAGAAATAACGCAGAGGGCGCAGACAAGCGGAGAGCGCCGAGAAAACCCCATGCGAATCTAAAGATTCGCCGCTACGGAAACTCACCCTAGTCGTAGTATTCCTGGCCTAGATGGGTGATCAGGTCTTCGCCCATCATCCAGCGTAGAGTGTTCTTTAGCTTCATCGATTGGATGAAGAGATCGTGTTCGGGATAGAGTTCGGGGGCGGTCATGGGGCTCTTGAAATAGAAGCTGAGCCATTCCTGAATGCCGCGCATGCCGGCACGCTGCGCTAAATCGAGGAAGAGAACTAGATCGAGCACGATGGGTGCGGCCAGGATGGAGTCGCGACAGAGAAAATCGACTTTGATCTGCATCGGATAACCGAGCCAGCCGAAAATGTCGATGTTGTCCCAGCCCTCTTTGTTGTCGCCGCGCGGCGGGTAATAGTTGATTCGAACTTTGTGAAACATTTTCCCGTAGAGCTGCGGGTAGAGGTCCGGCTGCAAAATATATTCCAGCGCGCCGAGTTTGGATTGCTCTTTGGTTTTGAAGGAGCCGGGGTCTTCGAGGACTTCGCCATCGCGATTGCCGAGGATGTTGGTGGAGAACCAGCCTTCGAGGCCGAGCATGCGGGCTTTGAAGGCGGGGGCGAGAACGGTCTTCATCAGCGTTTGCCCGGTCTTAAAATCTTTTCCGGCGATGGCGACGTTGTGTTCCATGGCGAGCTTCTGAATGGCGGGAATATCGACGCTGAGGTTTGGCGCGCCGTTGGCATAGGGCACGCCGCTGGTTACGGACGCCCAGGCGTACAGCATGGAAGGCGCGATGGCCGGATGATTGGCTTTCATGGCGGCGACGAATTTTTCCGGCGTGGAATGGACGTCGCTGGGCTTCAGGAAAGATTCCGTGGAGCCGCACCAACAGGTGACGAGGCGCGTGGCGCCTGAGGACTTGCGAAACTTCTTGATGTCTTCCTT
>JBEKVU010000142.1:0-9026 GCA_049513775.1 Candidatus Acidiferrum sp. | reverse complement strand
GACACGGACTGTGGGCGATTAGGCGAACCACCCTGCTTCCTCAAACGTCAGCCGAGGATTGCGAGGGTGAGGTGTGCCAATCTTGCCATATCCGATACTGCAAATGAAGTTTGACAGTATTCGCGTACCCGAGAAGAACGCCTGGTCAACGGCCGCATTATCGAAGCCGGACATCGGACCACAATCGAGACCCAACGCCCGCGCCGCAATAATGAGATACCCTCCCTGCAAGCTACCGTTGCGCATCGCCGTTACTTCAGCGAGCCCCGGCTTAAGGAACACCTGGCGCATCATCTCGCCCCGCGCGGGAAACAGTTTCGGCATCGTTTCCGGAAATGCAAGGTCGTACCCCGATGATCACCGTGACCGGCGCCGCCAGGATTTTGGACCGATTTTAGTCTATCGCAAGAGCAGCCAGCTTGGCTTTTCCCTCGGTGCTTCTCACCCACACGAATCGAGCCGGACTGGAATTGGCCGACGTTGGGCCCCATTTCACAAGATCGTAAAGATCGCGCACCATCCGCTCATCAACGGGTTTATCGCTCCATTCGTTGTAGGTTCTTGCTTCGTTGAACAACTGATTTAACGCTGAACTGTGAATCATGATTTCCTCCTATGAGTATTCCTGTTTGGCGTCAGCCTTGTCCGAGGAGCGCGAGGAAGTTCGGTTGCCCGTTGGACGCATGGAGACCACCGTCGACTGGCAGAATCACTCCATTGATGAAGACGGCGTCCTCACTGGCGAGAAATGCAATCACACCCGCGATGTCGTTTGGTGTGGCGGCCCTACCGATTGGGAGTCGGTCACGAAAAGCGGCCGTTACTGCTTCATTTTTCTCGAGATTGGCAGTGGCCTCCGTCGAGGTGAAACTCGGAGCCACGGCGTTGATGCGCACGCCACGCGAGCCGTACTCGAGCGCCAAGGCGCGCGTAAAGTTCGTGACGGCACCCTTTGCCGCGTTGTAGGAACTCATCCCCCAATCCCCGCCTAGACCAGACGCGGAGGAGAGATTGACGATGGAGCCCTTCGTTTTCAAGAGATGAGGCAGTGCTTCGCGAGACGCGAAGTACACACTGTCGAGGTCAGTCCCCATGACCTTCCGCCAATCCTGCGTGGTGGTCTGCGCGAAGGGGCCAAAGATCGCCATCGCCGCGTTGTTAACCAACACATCCAACTTCCCAAACTTTGCGATCGTGTCTTGCACAAGGCGCTTCACGTACGTCTCATCCGACACATCTCCGGAATGAACGAGCGCCTTTGCTGCGTCGAATTCTGCAAGGGTCTCGTGCAACTTATGTTCACGTCGTCCGTTGACGACCACGAACGCACCTTCCCGTAGAAAGCGGCGCGCCGTGGCAGCACCGATACCGGAGCCGGCCCCCGTGACGATGGCAACCTTACTTTCGAATCTATTCATGATTTCCTCCGATGGGCGGATCGCAACTCCAGCCGCCTTTGTCGGTCAGGCTTCCTTCAGCAGCTCCGTCCGCTAGCGAGGCGTGATTTCCTTGGACTTCTTTAGGAGGGCTGCCTGCTCGTCGGGGGAGTTTCGGCGGGGCTGTCGTTCTGGTTGCAACCTTCACCCCAAGTTCCAGGAAAAAGTTATCCGAGCCCGCCGGCGAACAGATGCACAGCAGGCGCGCTGCGCTTGAAGAACCGTTATGGAATTGGTGCGGAGCGTTCGAAGGAATGTTAATGCTGTCGCCGGCCTTGACGATGGATCTCTTTCCGCGAAAGGTGGCTTCCACCTCTCCCTCCAGCAGGATGAACGTCTCCTCGAAGTCGTGGCGATGCGGCCCAGGGCCACCGCCAGGCGGAACGTGCATGTCGATGACGCAAAAGCGCCCGTTGGTCTCGTCACCCGTCAGCGTGATGGTATACGTATCTCCCACGACGCCGATGTGCGGAAGGCTCTCATCCGTATCGGGCTGAGCAATGGTGAGGTTGCGCTTCGGGTCGTCGAGTGGAAGGGCGGGGTACTGCGGAGTTTTCTCGAACATGGTGTTGCACCTTCGGTTGATTTGTTTTAGATCTTGTAAATGCATACGCTGGCGAGTCGGCGAACGGCAGGCCACAATTTTGCGGTAATAAATACAGCCCCCACAGTAGCGGCGGACTTGAGTGTCCCTCGGCGGTCGAGATTCATCGCCCGGCCGCCTTCTTTGTCATGGCCAGGACGTGGCGAACAATTTCTTCCGGGCGCTCTTCGGGAACAAAGTGGCCGCAATCTGCGATCACTCCACCCTTCACGTTCTCTGCCACCATCTTGACCATTGCCAGGACGTGGTCGCCCAGTCCCTTCGTTCCACCAAGTGCGACGACGGGTAGCTTGACCTTGTGGATGGTCAGCGGCTCGGTTTGCTGAATGCTCGTAAATGCCGCGCGATAAACCCCCATCGCGCCCAGCACTCCTTCACGGCCGGCAAAAGTGCGCAGGGTCTCGTCTACGTCGGCCCCTGTGATGGCGTCACGGCTGGCCGTGTGCCGGTCGTAGAACCAAGTCAGAAAGGCGTGCTCGTTGCCCACGATGAGACGCTCCGGCACATCGGGAGCGAAAGGCAGTATCCACCACCACATCGAGCCTTCTTTCATGGCCTCGGGCGTGTACGCGATGATCTTTCCCAGCACCGCGGAAAGCATGACCGGTGCTTCAATGTAGAGCAGTCCGGCGAGTTCCTCAGGGTGGTCAGCGGCCCAAACCAGGGCTGGCGGCCCGCCCATGTCGTGCGCTGCAAGAATAATAGGTTTGCCACTTCCGAAGCCGGTCTGCCGGACCAACTCGCGGAACTGTTCAGATAGCGCACGGGCGTCGTAGCCTTCCGTACCGGCTGGCTTATCGGAATCTCCGTAGCCGCGCATGTCAGGTACGAGGATTGAAAAACCCGCTTCGGCAAGCAAAGGCATGACCTTATGCCAGGAGTGGCCGGTTCCGAGGAACCCGTGCCACAACAACACGGGCATACCGATCGCGGTGCCACCTATCCAGTAGTGAAGACGGACGCCGTTTACAACGGCTGTCTCACTCCGGAAGTCTGCAATCTCGTGCCCGTTTGAACCAGTCCTCACGAAACTCCCCTGAATGGTTTACCCGGCCGCGCGCATCATTGGCGCCGAACCAAGAAGTAACTGAAGAAAGGTTGCCCTCAAGCCGCCTTCGACAACTGTTGCCACTGCACGAAAGTCTCCTTGGCGAAATCTTCATATCGGCGAGGAGTGTGACCCAGCAACTTCGTCAGCGTCTCAAGGTCTCCGTCCTCCGCAATGAAGCCGCGTTCGAGATACCCTTCAAACATCATGCGGATATCGAAGGCTGACCAGGAAGGGGCTTTCTCGCGCATCTGCACTTCAAACGCATTCATGTCATCCCCGGGATAGCGAATCTTCTTGCCCAGCAGCCCGCTCCAAATTGACGCGATCTTGGGACCACTCAGCACCTCGGGACCGTTGAGGTTGTAGGTTCTGCCGAAATGTCCGTCGGAGGTAAGCGCAATCGCGGCGGCCTCGGCAATATCCCGGATGTCCACTGCAGAGACGCCTAGCTGGCCAAGAGGCATGGGGTAGATCCCCGTCTTCGTAAGCGCATCTTTCAACGTTGCGTCGTTCTGCATGAAATAGTTTGGGCGGATAATCGTGAACGGGACATCGAACTCCCGCAGGGCGCTTTCCATCGCCAACTTGGCGGCGAAGTGTGGAACATCTTTGAAGTGCTCAACGCGAAACACCGAATGATACACGACATGGCGTAGCTTCAATTTCTTCGCCAGATCGTAGGCGATGAGTCCCTGCGTCAGTTCATCGGGGAGGACTGCGTTCAGCAGATAAAGCTTATCCACCCCGTCCATCGCCTTCGCCACGGAGAGCGGATCGAGCAGATCGCCGATGACTGCCTCAACACACGCCGGGGCAGGGGCGTCGCTCTTTCGTACCAGAAGGCGAACGTCGGCTTTGCGCTTCTGCAGCTCCTTCACCACTTCCGAGCCCACGTGGCCGGTGCCGCCTGTCACTAGTATTTTCATCATGTAAATCTCCCGTAGAACTCGTTTTCGAACGAACCCGGCTCGCGCAGGTCGCCGACGCCGACCTCTACGTTTGCGAGCTTGCCTTCATCCGACTGCTGGCGCGCCATCACCCAGACGTGTGCTCCGCGCTGCTGCGGCTCCTTCATGGCTTCCGCACTAACGTTGCCGCCCGTCACTAAACTCTGCATCGTGTAAATCTCTTTCAGAGCTCGACTGCGCGCCTGGTTGAACTCGCTCCCTGCCAAACTGCTTCAGCCAAGAGCTTGCTCAGACCTTGCCATGAATCCGGATAGCACACTGTTCCTTTTGGCTCACGCGAGCGGAATTATTTTCAACTTGTTAAATCGGGCAGGAGCAACGCCGGGATAAGCACGCGGGCAGGCGCTGCGGAGCTTAGGAGCGCGGCTTCTTGACAGGCTTGACCGGAGTTTCCTTGATTCTGCGTACTGCCTTTGCGATTCGCCGAGCCGATAGCGAAGCGCCCGGCGGAGTACTCAGAATGTCCGCGCTAAGAGCGCTCTGCTCGAACGGCTGGTCGTGCAGCACCACATTGAGCAGCGACTTGTTCACCTGGATGCGGCCGTTGTACTCGATGAAGCCCAGCTTACGAAATCGGTTCATAAAGCCGCTCACCTTGGAGCGCGTTGCGCCGATCATCTCTGCCAGGGTTTCCTGCGTAATATCCGGCAGGAGCGTCTGAGGCTCGGTCGCTTTGCCAAATTCGGCCATCAGCAACAGCACCCGCGCCAAGCGTTTCTCGCTCGAATTGAAAAGCTGGTCCACAAGATCGGCTTGCGTCCGCATGCTGCGGGCGAGCAAAAAAGCGAGGAACAGGTCGGAGAAGCCACGCTCCTCGTGGATCACGCGAATAGTCTCCTTTCTATCCATCTTCAGCGCCGTGCAGGCCGTGATCGCGATTGCCGTCGACATGCGATTGCCTACAATCGCCCCGACGGCTTCTTCCCCGATGAACTCGCCCGGAGCCATGAGCGTGATGGTCGCCTCTTTCCCGGCATTCGAGACGACGGTCAGCTTCGCGCGGCCTTTTTGCAGATAGAACACGCAGTCGGCGAGATCTCCTTGCCGGTAAAACGTTTCCTTCGCCTTTAATTGAACGAGTTTTTTCCCCAATCCGGCATTGAGCAGGAACGCGTGAGGATCGAATGCCGGTTGCTTTGAATCAGTCATGCACTAGCTGCCTATGAACTCTGCGTTCGCCTGCGAATTTGTTTCCTGCCCGTCCTGCACAAATTCTGGCATGTATATAGGCTTGGCCGAACGACTTTGGTACACCCTTTGGCGCAATACAGGATTGCATCAACGCAATAGTGTGGTAGGCTGCGTCGCCGCGCCGGCAGGGAAACAAAACCGCGCGCAGATTCGTTTCATTGCTGCCCGTGAAGGTGGAAAAAGAAATCGCTGCCGATGAATGACCTCGATCTCAACGATGTCCGTACGTTTGTTGCGATTGCGCAGGCAGGAACATTGACTGCCGCGGCTACCGCGCTACAGGTTCCTACTTCCACAGTAAGCCGAGCGTTGACCCGACTTGAGAAACACCTTGGTCTGCTTCTGGTGCGGCGCAGTTCCCGAGGTCTTGTCATGACCGACTCCGGCATGGAGTACTTGCAATCGTGCAGACGCGCGTTGCGGACTCTTAAGGATGGCGGCGAGTTGCTGGAAGGCCGTCGCGCGAGCCCAAGCGGGCTCATTAAGGTGGCTTGTCCCTTCACCATGGCCCGCGACGTGTTCGCGCCTTTGCTGAAGGAGTTCCTCGGACGCTACCCAGATCTCCGCATTGAGATCCAACCTTTCGCACCGGGTTGGGATCAGGAGCCGAGGGAAGACGTGGACGTTTTCTTTAAATTGCGGTCTCCTAAGGATTCCTTGCAGCGTGTGCGGCCATATCCGGGCACTGTTCGAGGGCTTTTCGCGAGCGCCAGCTATACCCGAGCGTCAGGTGACCCGGCTACTCCGGATGACCTCGCCGCTCACAGTTGCGTCGGTTCCGGAGTCTGGAAGCTGAGCCGCGGCAGAAAGATCGCGACTCCCAGCATCCTTTTTCGAGTGGTTTCCGGCGATCCGGCCGTGGGTCTAAAACTCGTCATCGGCGGGTTTGGCATCGCCATGCTGCCCCTATGGATGGCAAAAAGTCCAGACCTTCGCAACGCTTTGACGCCCATTCTGCCCCAGTGGACCCCTGAACCTATCACCCTGTGCGCGCTTTTCTCCGGCCCCTCACGCCTGACGCCCAAAGTCCAAGTTCTGCTGGACTTTCTCGACGAATACCTCGGGACGGATCGGGACCCCAGGCTCAAAAAGGATATCGCGAAAGGGTATTTCACAGACCGAATGCTTCCGCCCATATCGGGCTCCTGAGTCTGCCAGAGCATCGGAAGTAGGGACGACAATGTCCTCCAGTGAAACGATTTGAGCTCCGGATGCCCGAAGTGCTACCTCCGCCACCGGGAATATCCCCGACCGCCGCCACCGAACAACAACAGAACCGCAACTACGATCAAGAGAATGCTCACGCAGCATATTTCCCGAGAACGCTCATTCTGGTATGCATGCTCTTACTGTGCCCCACATTTACAAGGCTTTTTCTGGCGATTCCAGGCCATGCCGGATTCTAGCACCGTGCTCCTGTGGAACGAGGGTGCCCAAGTGGAGGTGATTACGCCTTCACTGGACGGTACCCCTTGCGCTTACACCCTGGATAATTACACACGCTGAGAAGTTTTCCCGTGATTCGCTTTGCAGGGTGGTCAATTGTTTTGCCGCGCGTGCACTTGCACGCGAGCTTTTTGGGATGGGGCATGCGAGATTTTAACACCGCCGGCATATCGCAAGGATCGGCGTATTCTCATATCACCCAACGCCCAAAGGTGATACCTTCCCCCGTTAGGCGTCAGCAATCATGCCAGCCGCGCATTTCTGCGCTCATTGCGAAAATCAGTCGCATCCTGTCACCACGGATAACGGATTTACCTTTCGGTTCCACGTTACGAAAGAGGACGAGGTTGAGATGTGGCTGCACGACTCGTGCGCCGGACAGTGGTCTAGAGACTTCGATATTCGCTCGAATAAGCCCATATCTTCGTTCCTGCGACATCTACTTAGCCACTCGGCCTGAACATCTAGTGGGCATCTGATTCACGAAGAACATCCTGTGAAAACCTTCGGCCTCTTCCAACTCGGCAAAACGGAACCCTTAGAAACTTTTCGAGGCGTGCTAGCCGTTCTCAGCGGCACGATGGTCACTGTTCTTGGCGCTCACCTACGGGATTACAAGCGGGAATTAGTTGCTGAGATTTATCTTTTGCCGGGACAATCGGTGCGTGAGGTTAAGGCCCGTTGATGAGTCGATAAGGTCACCTCGAACATTCGGGTGCGCTCCGGCGATTTTGTTTTGAATGTGAGCGAGGAGGGGGTGTCGAAGGAGCAGTGATTGCACGCGATATTGGGCTTTATTTATCTGCAATGCCGTTGATGCGTTCGCGAATGTTCTTGAATTCCTGTCGTAGCGCCTTGTCGCGCCGTTCGGAGTGAAGGTCTGCACGAATATGCCGGACCTGCTGCCGGAATACGAGGCATCGGTCGGTTCGATGCACAAGGTCTTGCGAGGACTCGAAGGGCGTTCGGAAGGTGATCCGCGAAAGATCGCGGATGTAATTGTGAAACTGGCAAATAGCGACGACGTGCCGGTGCGGATGATCCTGGGTGTAGATGCGGAAAAGCGGGTGCAACAAGCTGAAGCTGCGCGTGCGCGTGAGGCCGAGAAATGGCGGCATCTCACTGTTTCCACGATTTTTGAAGATGGGCGCTTTGACAGCCAATGCCAATTGTATATGGCAACGAGCGGAACCAATTCCTGACTTGCTGAATCGATTCAATTCCACTCGCCTGATTAGTCGGGAAACCGGACAATTCCTTTTCGGCCAAATCCACATGGATGGCACGCGCGTTTATCAGGACTCCGGGGCCGTTGCTTCCGAGCAATCCTCAATTCGGGAATGACTGCTCTACTGCAACCGATTTAGGAGCGCTAACATGGGCCGATTTCGTGGCTTCGAAGCTAAGTGGCTGCCGCTGGGTAGTCGTCACGGTGTTCCTCCATTAAGGTCTGGCCCAGTCCCACTCGGCTTTCTTGTGGACATTGTCGCTGGCCCTCCCTTGACGTGTTCGGCGATGACGGCACCGCGGCCCTGGCCAAATATGGCGCTGTGCTGTTTTGCACGGTTGGAGCACCTGATTCCCTGTATGGTCAAGACCTCAGCGCGCCCTTCGAGGGAACTATGCCGCCGCTCCGCGTTTTGATCGCTGACGATTCTCCCGTCATGCGCCGTGCCATTCGAACCTTGTTGGCATCTGAACCAGAGATTGAAATTGTAGGCGAAGCCACAAGTTTTCGCGAAATGTGCGAGTTGCGAGCCAAATACAATCCGGAAATAGTCGTGATGGATATGCACATGGTGGAATTACCGGAAATCACTCATGAAGACTTGAAGTGTTTGTCAGAGCCAGATTGGAAAATCTTGGCGATCTCGGCGCAAAGTCCCGCTGAGGCCGAACCCCTGGCGCTTGGTCTGGGCGCGAAGCACTTCATGGACAAAATGGATCTGGGATTGAACTTGATTCCCAAGCTCCACGAAATGGTTAGCGGAATCTAGCTCTACGCTTGGAAACGGCAATGCCTCTAGCATTGCCCGGCCAACTCCCGATCAGTCGACTTACTCAGCCGCAATGGTGCTGATTTCAGTCCGCTCTACGAGCTTGAGGTACATGTTCGGCTCCTCCTCCCGAGCCTTGGTCCGTCAACCAAAGTCTACTCGGGGTCGAGGGGGCCGACGTGGTTATGCAATCAAGTGCCGTCCACTAGCCAGAAACGTTAGTGTTTTATCGGAAGCGCGCATTTGAGGATGGATTGCGCGTTGGCACGATGCTCTGGCGCGCTTTCGATAAAACCGTTTGAATCAAGCCGCCCGGCGGCGGACGCGGGCCCT